>JBHELU010000108.1:0-6750 GCA_046262955.1 Actinomycetota bacterium
CGCTACGTGCGGTCCCAGGTCGATTCCGACAATACGGCGGAGGACCTGACTGCCCAGGTCTTCTTCAAGGCTCTAGCCGGAGCCGGTTCGTTCAGGGGCGAGAGCTCGTACAAGACGTGGCTTTTCCGCATCGGGCACAACGTCCTCAGCACGTGGCGGACGCGCCGTGCCAAGGGAGCGTTGGTGGTCGAAGACCTTCCCGAGAACGCCGACCCCACTCCGTGCCCAGCCACTCAGGCGATAACCAACGAGGCGCGGAGCCAGGTGTGGAAGGCAGTCGCGGGGTTGCCGCCCGTCCAGCGTGAGGTGGTGTCGCTCCGCTACCTGGACGAGCTCTCCATCGAGGAGATCGCGCAGGTACAGGGACGCAGTCGAGGTGCGATCCGGATCTTGCTCCACCGAGCGCGCCTGAGATTGCGTCACACGCTCGAGGACCACGAGCTCTGATGGTTGTCGATCTGGACGCTGCGATCCGCGCGGCCCTCACCTCGGTGAATCCGCGAGCGGAGTTCTCGGCTCAGTTGCTGAGCTCACTCGAACAGGCCGCCACGAGACATCTCCGTGCAATGGGGGACACGCCGATCCATCCCGATCGTCGGTGGCTGGCACCCGTGGCCGTTTCTGCCGTAGGCGTCGCGGGGGCCGCGTGGTACGGGATCCGGCGTCATCGGAAAGGTGCCGCGTGAGGCTAGGAGTTTTTCCCGGACAAGGCGTCTCGGCTGGAGAGGTTCTTCCCGCCCTCGAGCGCGGGCACCCGATCCTCGAAAAAGCCAACGAGGTCTTGTGCTTCGACCTGCGTCGTCGCGTCGAGGTTGCGACGCGGGCAGTCACACCCATGACGACTTCCCTCGCGCAGCCGGCGATCTTCGTTGCAAGCGTTGCGGGGTGGGATCGCTTCCAGAACGAAGGTGGCGGTGTTGGCATGCTCGCCGGCCACAGCCTCGGTGAGTACGCGGCCTTGGTTGCCGGGGGGGCAGTCTCGTTCGCTCAGGCGCTGTGCGTTGTGAAAGTGCGCGGCGACGCGATGGAGCGAGCCGCGAAAGCGTCGGCCGGTGGCATGGCTGCGATCCTGGGCCTCGATCTCGAGGACGTCGAGGCGCTGGCCGTCGAGTCCGGAGTTGCAGTCGCCAACGACAACGCGCCGGCTCATGTAGTTGTGTCGGGGCCTGAAGAGGGACTGGCTCGGATCGCGACCGTCTCCAAGGAGCGAGGCGCGCGCTGCATCCGGATCGAGGTAAGAGGCGCGTTCCATACACCGGCGATGTCCTCTGCCGAAACAGCCCTTCGCGACGCTCTCGACCACGTGTCGATCAGGATGCCTCGGGTTCCGGTCGTCTCGAACGTTTCCGCACGGCCCTATCGCGCGCCGGGTGAGATCCGCAAGCTGCTGGTCTCGCAAGTCGGTGGGCGCGTTCGCTTCCGCGAGTCTTTGGCGTGGGCCAAAGAGAGCGGCGTCGACTCGTTCGAGGATCTCGGCCCCGGCCAAGTCGCGGGTCGCATGACGAAAAGGAACCTGGCTGTGTCGGGAGTCGGTGCCGGTGTCTGAGGCCGCGACAGTTTTGGGGTCGCGCGACGATCCGACTCATTTCATAGCACCGGAAGCCGTCTCGATCCGAGAGAAAGTCATCGTTTCCCCATCCACCGGCCGCTTCCGGCCGCTACCGCCCGAGACCTTCACAGCCGAAGGCGAGTGGGTCGAGGTCGGCCAAACGGTCGGCGAGATCGATAGCGGTTCGTCGAAAGTCCCGGTGACTTCGCGCCATCGCGGCTGGCTCATGGGGATGCTTGGTCTCCCGGGGCAACCGGTCGCTCAAGGCGACGCGTTGTTCTGGGTGTGGGGCGAATGAACGGGGCCGCGATCACCGCCTGGGGCACCGCGATCCCATCTGGCGAGCTCACCAACGATGACCTGGTCGCGCGGATCGACGTGTCGCGCGAATGGATCGTCGAACGTACCGGTGTGAGATCGCGCCGCATAGCGGCCCCCGGAGAAACCACGTCGACGCTCGCCGCGGCTGCTGCAAGTAAAGCTCTCGAGCGCGCCGGCAAGAACCCGAGCGACGTCGATCTGATCGTCGTTGCGACTGCAACGCCGGACTATTCGATTCCCGCAACCGCTCCGCTCGTTCAGGCGCGGATCGGCGCGAACCGCTCCGGCGCGTTCGACGTGGGGGCCGGGTGCGCGGGATTCCTCTACGGATTGAGCGTGGGCACTGCGATGGTGAGGTCCGAGGCGGCTCGCTGTGTCTTGGTGTGCGGTGCGGACACTTTGTCTCGCGTCACCGACTACACGGACCGAGGGACCGCCTCCTTGTTCGGGGATGGCGGGGGCGCGGTCGTCGTCGAGCCGGATGCCGAACACAATTATCTAGGACCCTTCTCGCTGCACTCGGATGGCTCGGGGGTCGACGCTTTGCAGATCCCACCCGGCGGCGATTTCATTCGTATGAGGGGCCGCGAGGTGTATCGCCACGCAGTTGAAGCCATGACCGCTTCCGTGCGCGAGGTTCTCGAGTCGGCAGATTTAGGACTCGCCGACGTCGACCTGTTGATCGCGCATCAGGCGAACCAGCGGATCCTCGAAGCGGTCGCCGAGCGTCTGGGATTGGCGCCGGAGCGATGCATGTCCAATATCGAGAATTTCGGCAACACATCGGCGGCTTCGATCCCGCTGGCTCTTGCAGATGCGTGGAGCTCCGGCCGGATCGGCCGTAACGACGTTCTGGTGCTGCCGGCATTCGGTGCGGGTTACGCATGGGGGGCCGGGGTCGTGCGATGGGCGCTCGAGGGCGCGCGGGTCGCCTCGCGAGATGCCATTCTGGAGAATGCCGGTGTCTGAGCGCGTCGCGCTGGTTACGGGAGCCTCACGCGGCATCGGTCGCGCGGTCGCGCTGAAACTTGCCGCCGACGGCTACTCGGTTGCCGTCAACTTCCGCGTCGATTCGGAGCGCGCCAAGCAGACGGTCGAAGAGATCCAAAAGCGCGGCGGCGAAGCGATCGCGGTGCAGGCCGACGTCGCCAGCTCCGACGAGGTCGATCGGATGTTCTCGTTCGTGGAAGAGGCGTTGGGTCGCGTCACGGTTCTGGTCAACAACGCCGGCATCCGCGACGACGGGCTTGCGATGTCTTTGAGCGACGATCAATGGTCATCGGTGCTCACTACGAACCTCGACGGGGCGTTCTTCTGTTGTCGTCGCGCTCTGCGCTCGATGGTGCGAGCGCGCTGGGGACGGATCGTCAACGTCAGTTCAGCAGCCGGCATCAAAGGCAACCCGGGTCAGACCAACTACTGCGCGGCGAAAGCAGGGTTGATCGGTCTCACCAAGGCCCTTGCGCGCGAGGTCGAGCGCAAAGAGATAACCGTTAACGCGATCGCGCCGGGTCTCGTAGAAACCGAACTCACTGCAGATGTCGTTGCCGATCCAGATACCGAGCTGATGGGTGGGATACCCGCCCGCCGCGTCGGGACCCCCGATGAAGTTGCTCAGATCGCAAGCATGTTGTGTTCACCCGACTCCTCTTACGTAACGGGAGCAGTATTCGTTGTCGATGGCGGCCTAACGGCCTGAAAGGTAGGTAGGAATGGTTTCTCGTCAGGAGATCCTCGAAGCGATCTCGCAACACCTGCAAAGCCGCGGTATCGAGGCAGAGAAAATCACCCCGCAAGCATCACTCGCACAGGACCTCGATCTCGATTCGCTGGACACGGTTGAGTTGACCTTGGGTCTTGAAGAGCGGTTCTCGATCGAGATCCCGGACGCCGAGCTCGAAGGATTGTCGACCGTCCAGGACGCTATCGAGTTGATCGAATCGAAGCTCACCGTCAAGGCATGACCGAGGTAGTCGTAACCGGCGTCGGGTTGGTGACGCCATTGGGGATCGGGACGCAGGAGACCTGGGAGGGCCTGATCGACGGGCGCTCGGGTGCGGGTCCCCTCACTCGTTTCGACGCTAGCGGTTATCCGGTGCAGATCGCATGTGAAGTCAAGGACTTCGACGCGTCCAAGTTCATGGGTGCACGCGAAGCATCACGGTGCGATCGCTTCACCCACCTGTCTGTGGCCGCGGCCAAGATCGCGTGGCGAGACGGCGGGATGTCCGAGGATTCCGATCACGAGCGCATCGGCGTCATCGCAGGCACCGGGATCGGGGGACTGTCGACCATCGAGCACGAGCACCAGGCTCTGTTGGATGGGGGGCCGCGTCGAGTGAGCCCGTTCATGGTCCCAAAGCTCATGCCGAACGGAGCGGCCGCGACGATCGCGATGGAACTAGGCCTGCGAGGCCCCAGCTTCGCGACATCGTCGGCTTGTGCCAGTGGCGCGCATGCGGTCGGCGACGCGTTTCGCTACATCCAGTGCGGCGCGGCCGACGCGATGCTTGCGGGTGCAACCGAAGCGGCGCTAACCCCGTTGGCTCTGGCGGCTTTCGCCCGGATGGGAGCACTGTCCACCCGCAACGACGATCCGCAAGGAGCCAGTAGGCCGTTCGACGCCGACCGCGATGGGTTCGTCTTCGGAGAAGGCGCGGGCATCCTGATGCTCGAGAGCCTCGAACACGCCCAAGGACGCGGTGCTCGGATCCTTGCCCGCATCTCCGGTTACCACGCAACGTGCGATGCGCATCACGTGACGCAGCCCGATCCCGAAGGCCGTGGCGCGACGCTCGCGATGATCGGCGCGCTGCAGGATGCCGGTGTCGAGCCGGCCGACGTCGATTACATCAACGCCCACGGCACGAGCACACCGTTCAACGACAAGATCGAGACCGTTGCAATCAAGAACGCGCTCGGTAACGAAGCGAAAGCGATCCCGATCTCGTCGACCAAGTCGCAACTCGGCCACCTTCTTGGTGCTGCAGGAGCGGTCGAGGCAGGACTGTGCGCGCTTGCGATCGAACGGGGAGTTGTGCCCGGCACGATCAACCTTCAGACGCCCGATCCCGATTGCGATCTCGACTACCTGCCCGACGGGCCGCGCGAAGAAGACGTTCGCGTTGCTGTATCGAACTCGTTCGGTTTCGGGGGCCAGAACGCATGCCTGGTGCTGACCGCGCATGACTGAAAGCGGGTCGAAGGCGCTAGCGGAGCGCGCCGTGGACCGCATGTTCCAGGGCGATCTGGAGGGGCGGGTTGGGCTGGTTACCGGCGGTGGCCGAGGGATCGGTCGCGCGATCGCAGAAGGCCTCGCAGCTCGCGGCGCCGACGTCGTCATCACTTATCTGCGCAAGAAGAGCATCGCGGATCAAACCTGTCGCGAGCTGGAGCAAGCTGCCGGCGTTCGAGCGATGGCGATCAAAGCACCGCTGGGCGACGCGGACCAGATCGACGCGACCTTCGACGCAATAGAGGATCGATTCGGCCGGCTGGATGTATTCGTTTCGAACGCAGCCACCGGCGTGATCCGGCCCGTCGCAGAGCTCGACGAGCGCGCGTGGCAATGGACGATGGATGCCAACGCACGTGCTCTGCTGCTCGGAGCGCGCCGGGCGGTGAGCTTGATGACGGACGGCGGGTCGATGGTCGCTCTGTCGAGCCTCGGTGCTCAACGCGTGCTGCCTGGGTACGCAGTCGTCGGGGCATCGAAAGCAGCGATCGAATCGCTCGTGCGCTATCTCGCTGTTGAGCTCGCTCCCAGAAACATCCGAGTCAATGCAGTGTCTCCCGGAGTCGTCGACACCGACGCCCTCCAACACTTCCCCAATCGAGAAGAGATGCTCCTGCATGCGAAAACGAACACTCCCGCAGGACGACTCACCACCACGGACGACGTGGCTCGGGTTGTGGATTTCTTGACCTCGGAGAGCTCGTCGATGGTCACCGGGCAAACGATCGTCATCGACGGAGGCATGAGTCTGCTCGCCTGAGTAGCATGGCTTCGTGAAGCTCGAGGGTGTCCATCACGTAACCGCCATAACCGCGGACGCACCAGCAAACGTCAAGTTCTACGTGGGCGTGATGGGCCTGCGTATGGTCAAGAGGACCGTCAACCAGGACGATCCGACCGTTTACCACCTCTTTTACGCGGACCGGAAAGGTAGCGCGGGGTCCGATATCACCTTCTTCGAATATCCAGGCGTTCCGCGGGGGCGCGCCGGAGACGGAATGGTGCACCGCATCGCCTTTCGCGTCGGCTCGAAAGAGGCCCTGGATTTCTGGGGAAAACGGCTCGATCTCGAAGGCATCCCGATCGATAGAACCGAAGAATCACTGGTCTTCTCGGATCCGGAGGGCCTGGGTTTAGAGCTGACGGTCGACAAGACGCAAGACGAGCCGCTCACCGCCGAATCGGACGTTCCCCCCGAGTTCGCGCTGCGTGGATTCGATGGCGTGCGCGCGTACAGCAGCGATCCGGATGCCAGCAAAGGTTTCTTCGAGCAGGTGCTCGCGTTCGATCTCGATGGTGAGTTCCACTGGACCGCGCGAGGCGAGCAGCGCGGAGGTTTTTATCTCTTTGACGAGCCGCCGTCAGAGCGTCCTTTGCAGGGGGCCGGGACCGTTCACCACGTCGCGTGGGCTTCGCCGATCCCAGACCACGAGGCATGGCGCGAACGAGTAAGCGCCGCCGGCGCCCGTCCCACGCAGATCATCGACCGCTTCTATTTCCGATCGATCTATTTCCGGGAGCCGTCGGGTGTTCTGTTCGAGATCGCAACGCTCGGCCCAGGATTCACGGCAGACGAAGATCTTGCGACGCTGGGCGAGGCGCTATCGCTCCCGCCGAACTACGAGCACCTTCGCGACAAGCTGAA
>JBHELU010000109.1:0-18698 GCA_046262955.1 Actinomycetota bacterium
GGGGCAGAACGAGTCACAACCGTTCCTCGGACGCGACTTCGGTCACGTACAGGATTACTCGGAAGCCGTCTCTGCCCGGATCGATGCGGAAGTTCGTCGCCTTGTCGAAGAGGCCCACGACGAAGCGCGCGAGATCCTGACCAAGTACCGCGAGAAGCTCGACCTCATGGTCGAACGTCTGCTCGAAAAAGAGTCGCTCGAGAAGGAAGAGGTGTCGGAGATCCTGGCTGAGGTCGCCAAGCAATCTCCCGCCAATCCGATCGAGCGCACACGGATCCGCCGCGAAAACCGCGACAGGTCAGCGACGGCCGATCACGGTAAAGAGCGCAAGCGTTTGCCGCGCCCCGCACCCAAGCCTCGCCTCGGCGAGGCCTAAGCACCGCACCGCTCGAGCAAAGCATTCCTTTGCGGACCTCGCTTCGGCTACGCCGCCTGCGGGATCGGTTCCGCACCGCTCGAGCCAAGCATTCCTTTGCGGACCTCGTCTCGGCTACGCCGCCTGCGGGATCGGTTCCGCACCACTCGAGCCAAGCATTCCTTTGCGGACCTCGCTCCGCTCTTCGTAAGCGACCCACGCGCCGCCTTCGGCGGGGCTCTTCGGGGTCGCTTAATGCGAAAGGGTCCGCTTCGGAACGCTTGTCCTCGCGGTGCTCCGACTAGGCTCGCGACGTGAAATTTGTTGGGCGGGGGCGCGTCATCGATTTGTCGGTTCCGCAGGTCATGGGGATCCTCAACGTCACGCCCGATTCTTTCTCGGACGGCGGGCTCTTCTATGACCGTGAGGCTGCGGTCGCTCATGCATTCGAGATGATCCGAGACGGCGCATCGATCATCGATGTCGGAGGCGAGTCGACCAGGCCTGGCGCTCAGGAGGTCGAACCGGAAGAGGAGCTGCGTCGCATCATCCCGGTGATCGAACGCCTTGCTGCCGAATCAGATGCCATCATCTCGGCCGACACGCGGAAACCAGGGGTAGCTCGCGCGGCTGTAGAAGGCGGCGCAGCGATCATCAACGACACTTCGGGTGAAGCATCCCGACGGGAGATGGACGAGATCGCTGCAGATCTCGATGCAGCGATCGTCGTGATGCACTCTCGTGGCACTCCCGCCACGATGACGACATTGACCGAGTACGACGATGTCGTTGGCGACGTCGCGAAGTTCCTCTTGAAGCGCATCCATGAGCTCGAGGCAGCCGGCATCGCGCAGGAATCGATCGCGGTGGACCCGGGCTTTGGGTTCGCAAAGACTCCGGCACAGACCATGACGCTACTCAATGGACTGGACAGGGTCGTCGACCTTGGGTATCCGGTCGTGGCGGGAACATCGCGGAAATCATTCATCGGAAAGGTGCTCGACCTGCCTGAGGACGAGCGTGTGGAAGGAACGGCTGCGACGGTTGCCATCGCACTGGCAAAAGGAGCCCACATAGTTCGGGTCCATGATGTGAAGGAGATGGCGCGCGTAGTGACCATGACCCACGCGGTGCTTTCGGCGGATGATTGATCCAACCGCACACATCTACATCCGGGGCCTAAAGGTAGAAGCCCACATCGGCGTGACCCAGCAAGAGAAAGACGAGTTGCAGGCCCTGATTGTGGACGTCGACATAGAAGCCGACCTTCGAGCAGCTGCAAGCTCCGACGACGTCGCCGACACGATCGACTATGCCGAGGTGGTGGATGAGGTGTCCGAGATCGTCAGAACATCTCGATTCAGTTTGCTGGAGCGTCTGGGCTCAGAGATTGCCGACCAGATGTGCCGCCATCCGGGCGTTGCGCGGGTTACGGTTGTATTGGGAAAAGAATCACCACCCGTTGACGAAGCCGTCGACGCGATCCAAGTCCAGGTGATTCGCACGACCGGGGAGCTTCATCGGTGAGGATTGCATATATAGGTATCGGGTCGAATGTCGGCGAGAGGACCGATTTCGTAAGACGCGCTGTGCAGGAACTCGAGTCTCATCCGGACATCAAGGTCGAGGCCACCTCGTCCTTGTACGAGACGTCGCCGATCGGAGGACCTCCTCAACGCTCATTCATAAACGCCGTTGCTCGAATCGCAACCGATCTAGATGTCAGAGAGCTGTTCGAGTTCTGTAAAGAGACAGAGCGCAGGCTCGGTAGGGAACCCAACGAGATGAGGTGGGGGCCCCGCGTCGTCGATCTCGATCTTCTCCTGTACGACCAGGACAAAGTCGGCGAAACCGACCTCGAGGTGCCTCATCCCCGTATGAGGGAGCGCCGTTTCGTTCTGATCCCACTGCTCGAGATCGATCATGACGTGGCCGACCCGTGGGGTACCCCTTACCGCGACTCGCTAGACGAAGCCGAAGGAGAGGTAGAGCTCAGCGAACCTTTCTGAGCGTTTTTCTCGTGGTGTGCCTAGCCATGCATGACTCGTTCGCCGGAATTACGTAGTTCCGCTAACTATCCCGCCCGCGTATCGTTTATTTCTGTTGTTGCAACATATCGGCAGGCTTTCCTTCCGGAAAACAGGCTTCATAGCGATCGCCGTGATCGTGGCCGGGGTGCCGCTGGCGATGACTCCTGCGCGGGCAATCTCACAAAAAGTCTCTTACGAGCCCGACACCCGGGCTCCCGTCGTTGTGCCAAACATCTCCGCGGCGCCGTTCGCTCGTGGAGCGGCCGCTGCGGCCCGTGAGGCACTCTCCTCGACCCGCTCCCTGTACCACGTGGACGTTCACAATCTGCGCCCAACGGGGCGGGTCTCGTTCGGAGATCTGACGACTGTTCGGTTCCAACAGACGTACGGAGGACTCCCCGTATTCGGTGCGCAATACCTGGTTCACCTGTCACGCGACGAGCGAGGCTATCGCGCCATCTCTACGACGGGCCGGTATTACACGGATCTATCGGTGTCTACGCAACCGGGGATCAGCGCGGCGGCGGCACGCCGCTTGGCATCTCTAAGCCAGCGACCGATGGTCGTCCGACGAGCCGTCAACAAGGGCCTTGTGGTCATCCCAAGAGACAGGGGTGTTCTTGCCTATCGGATCTCAGTTAACGGATCGCGCTTCGGGCATGTCGCGAAACGAGACGTTTACGTCGGCGCGAGTGCCGGTGCGATCGTTCTCGCTTACGACACCTTAGAGGCCGCGTCACCGGTGGTCGGCTCGGGAACCGCAGCCCACGGCGAAACGGTTCCGCTGAACCTGGTCGCAACCGGTAGGGGCTTCGCGATGCGGGACGAGACAAAGAGCAG
This sequence comes from Actinomycetota bacterium, assembly GCA_046262955.1. Lineage (GTDB taxonomy): Bacteria > Actinomycetota > CADDZG01 > CADDZG01 > WHSQ01 > JALZGD01. Next base: position 3,226 of record JBHELU010000109.1, read on the forward strand.
CTTCGATCCCTCAACCAAGAGGGGACAGATAGACACGTACGATCTGCACGGCAGCGGCCTATACGTCCCGACGGCTCAAAATCTCGTCACGTCGTCCACGCCGAACATGCCTGCCTCTGCTACCCAGAGCGGAGCCGTAGACGCACATTTCAATGCGGGCATCGTCTACGACTACTACCAGCGCCTCACGGATCTCGTTCGGAGTTCGTGGGGCTCAGTACCTGCGTGGGATTCGCTCGATGGCAATGGGACGTCGATAAAGTTGCTGGTTAACGCGAGCGACCGCGGACGCAAACCACTGTTCAACGCGTTCTGGGACGGTCACGAGATGGTGTTTGGAAACCCCGACCCCGTTCACCTGTATCCGCTGTCGGCCGCACTCGACGTGGTCGGTCACGAACTGACCCACGGCATCACCCAGCACACAGCCGGCCTGATCTACGTGACCGAGTCCGGCGCGATGAACGAGGCGTACTCCGATTACTTCGGCAACGCGATCCAGGACGACTACACAGGGATCGACCTGAGTGAGCCCTCTGCCAGTTACTTCGGAGAGACTCTGTGCAAACAAACACCGCCACCGCCCTCGGAGTGGTCGTGTCCTCTGCGTGACGTGGCGGACGGCCGGACGACCGCTGACTATGGTCGTTTGTTAGAAGACGTCGACCTCGGTGGCGTTCACGTGAACTCGACCATCTATTCGGGCGCGTTGTGGGACATCCGTAGGACGCTGTACGCCGGTGATGGCCAAGCGGGGGCAGATCGGGCAGACGCGTATGCGTACACAACGCTGACGCAGTTCGAGCTGCCGACAGATCTGTTCTTCGACGGCCGTGCTCGCATGCTTCAAGCACAGCAAACGCTCAACTCGCAGGATCCCAGCGCATTCCCAGCATCCGATCGTCAGGTGATCCTCGACGCGTTCTCTCGTGCCGGGATAACGGCGACGTGGGAAACCGATCCAACCCTCGATTCGACGCCGTTAGTTCAAAGCATCGTCCCGGGACAGGTTCAGCTGGCTTCTCCAAAGGTTTCGGGCCGTCACTTCGTTGCGGCGGTTGCTCGGGACACCAGCCGTCCCGCGTTCGTTGTGTTCGGACACTCGAACGGAGTCGGGTCCCTGTCGCGGTTGCGCAAACAAGGGATCGGTCTCGATGACGAGACTCCGGATATCTCCGGCCGAAAGATCGTTTACGCCGAGGGGTTCGCGACCCTGCGGGGTGTCGACTACGACATCCTGGAACACCGCATCGGGGGCCGAACGAAGACCATCGCCGGAGGTCCGGACATCCAATGGTTCCCGTCGATCGATGGACGGCTCGTTGCTTGGGAAGACATCAGGCACTCGAGCGACATCTACGCGCGCCGCTTGCGTCATCCCACATTCTTAGTAGCGGGGGGGCCTGGTGACCAGACGGATCCGCAGGTGTCCGGCAATTGGATCGCGTGGTGGAACCTGCCCGATCAGAAGCTCACCCATTCCTCCATCGGTCTTCTGAATACCAAAACCGGCAAGAGGTATTCGATCGAACCGACAGATCAAGAGACTGCGATCGGGCCACCGTTCCTGGGCCCCGGATACGTCGCTTGGTTCCAAGCAGGGAACTTCGTTTCGACGGAACCGGCGCGCGGGTCGATCATGATGGCAAAGCTCGGCTCGAACAAGGAAACGACGATCGTGCCGTCCGGCGACCCGCACGCGCCGGTGTGGAGCATCTTCACCGGGCCGCCGACCGTTTCCGGCGACGCGACGTACCTCGTTTACGAGGATCAGAGTGGGATCGGTATCGACCAACCGACCGGTCCGCTCGGACGACGTCTCTACTTCGTACCGGTGGCGGGTGGCACGACGCAGCTGGTGACGAACGACATCGGAGACCAGGCGTACGCGTCGATGGGGACGCACCACACCGTCGTATGGGTCGACGGAACTCACGTATCGGCAGACATCGTGGCTCGCCGCCTGCCCTGACTTAAGTCATATGCTGGGTCGACGACCGGTACCCACTGTGGACTGGAGCGCACCGAGTGTCCCTACCAAGATCCGGATCAGTAGCTCTCTTCGGCGCGGGCCGCGTCGGCACCACGGTCGCGTACGTGCTTACCCGAGCAGGCCACGAACTGATCGGCGTAGCTTCGCCGACACAGGCCAGCGCCAAAGCTGCTTCGCAGAGGCTCGGATGCAAGGTTTTCTCGGACCCGGTGGAGCTTGCCGGCAACGCCGAAACTGTGTTGATAGGTGCTCCCGATCATGAACTCGCAGACGCTGCCGAAGCGATCGCGCCGGGCGTTGGACGAAACACACTGGCGTGTCATTTCTCTGGAGTGAGCGGCACCGCACCACTTGCGTCCATTCGGCGACGCGGGGGAGCGACGGCGGCTCTTCACCCGGTGCAGAGCTTCGTCGACTTCGATCGAGCTGCAAGCGCGCTGGCCGGGTGTGCATGGGGAGTTACGTGTGCGAACGAGGATCTCCATCGCTCTATGGCGTTGGTGGCCGACACCGGGGGGCATGGCGTTCGAGTAGCCGAAGAAGATCGACCCGTTTGGCATGCGGCGGCGGCCATGGCTTCTAACGGGCTAGCGGCTCTGGTTGCCGATGCCGAGATGCTGCTGGCCGGGATAGGCATAGAGCGCCCCCTCGAGATCCTGGCACCATTGATCCAAGGGACAGTCGCGAATCTCGGGCTCTTTGAATCGGCCGTCGACGCTCTGACGGGCCCGGTCGTTAGAGGTGAACGCGAGGTCGTCCAACGCCACCTCGATGCGTTCGCCGCCCAAAGAGATGACGTGGACTTAGAGAACTACAGCCGTGTCGCGGAGATGATCCTCCGCGCGGCTCGGCGAAGTGGTCGTCTCGATCCGGAAGCCGGCAAGGCGATCGAGGAGGTGCTTGCTCGATGAAGATCACGCGCTCGATCGCCGAATTCCGCGCCTTCAGGGAGTCGCTACCGGAGGAGGCAAGTGTTGGATTCGTCCCGACCATGGGCGCCTTGCACGAAGGTCACCTAAGCCTTCTGCACGCGGCCCGCGCCGGGTGTGACGACGTAGTGCTCAGCATCTTCGTTAACCCGCTTCAGTTTGGCTCGAACGCAGATCTCGCGCTGTATCCAAGAAACGAGAGCGCGGACCTGGAGGCGGCAGAACGTGAAGGCGTGGACGTAGCGTTCGTGCCTTCGGTAGAAGAGATGTACCCCACCCGACGCTCCACCACCGTCGAGCTCGGCCGGCTTTCAGAGGTCGCGGAGGGGGAGTCCCGGCCCGGCCACTTCACGGGCGTTGCGACGATCGTCGCCAAGCTCCTGAACATCGTTCGCCCAACGGTCGCTTTCTTCGGGCAGAAAGACGCACAGCAGGTTGCGGTCGTTCGCCGCATGGTTGCGGATCTGTCGTGGCCTGTGGTGATCGAGGCTCTTCCGACGGTCCGCGAGCCGGATGGTCTGGCTCTGAGCAGCCGCAACGCGCGACTTTCACCGGAAGAACGGGGCCGGGCAACCATCTTGCACCGGGCACTGATGGCCGGCCAAGCCGAGCTTGTGTCGGGAGGAGATCCAACGTCGGCGGAGAAAGCCATGCTCGAGGTGGCGGGCGAAGAACCGGCTCTCGACCTCGACTATGCGAGGGTGCTCGACCCGGACACATTCGAAGACGCAAACGCAGGGGACTCGACCCTATTAGTGATCGCAGGCACCATCGGCAATACGCGGTTGATAGACAACGTTCTTGTAGATCGGCATAAAGGCGGGGATCGCCCAGGCGACCCCGACCACGTTAGGAGGTAGCACATGCAGCGAAGCATGATGAAGTCGAAGATCCATAGAGCCACGGTGACCGACGCAAATCTTGCGTACATGGGAAGCGTGACGATCGACGAAGATCTAATGGATGCGGCCGATCTGCTCCCATACGAGCGCGTGCATGTCCTGGACATAAACAACGGAGCACGGCTCCAGACCTACGTGATCACCGGCGACCGCTCGTCCGGGACGATCTGCTTGAACGGTGCGGCTGCCCGCTTGGTGCAGCCGGGAGACAAGGTGATCATCATCTCTTACGGCATCTACGAGGAATCGGAGCTTACCGGTCATCAACCCGTCGTCGTCAACGTGGACGACCGCAACCACATCGCCCCTCAGCTAGCTGAAGTGCCGGCGGATGGGGCGGCAGTTTCGTCGATCAACTGATGCTCCTTGCCGTTGACGTCGGCAACACGCAGACCCATCTCGGGCTATTCGAGTCAGATGATCTGATCCACGAATGGCGCGCGGCTACCGAGCCTCGTAGATCGGCCGACGAGCTCGCGCTGATGTTCGGCGAGTTCCTCTCGCTCGTCGGGATGTCTCTCGCACAGGATGTCGACGGCTTGGCTGTTTGTTCGGTGGTGCCACGTGCTACTCAGGAGCTCCGCGATCTGGGTCGCCGGTATCTAGATCTGGACGCGCTGGTGGTCGAGCCGGGGATCAAAACCGGCGTTCCGATAAAGACGGACAACCCGCGTGAGATCGGCGCGGATCGCATCGCCGACGTCGTGGGAGCGCGGGAGATCTTTCCGGAGGGGCCCGTGATCGTTGTCGACTTCGGAACGGCGATAAAAGTCGAAGCCATCTCGGCTCGAGGCGAATTCCTCGGAGGAGCCATCGCGCCCGGCATCGACACGGCCGCGACCGCACTGTTCTCGGCCACTGCTCAACTGCGAAGGGTGGAGCTAATCGCGCCTTCATCGGTGATCGGAAGGAGCACCGTCACCGCTCTGCAGTCCGGCATCGTCCTGGGAACTGCTGCGCTGGTCGATGGCCTGATCGACCGCGTCGCCGATGAGCTCGGGGGTGAGCCGAAGGTCGTTGCAACGGGGGGCCTGGCCCCCGTTGTTGCCGACCATTGCCGCCGCATCGATGTGATCGAACCGATACTGACGCTCATGGGTTTGAGGCTGATCTTCGAGCGGAACGCAGGCTGATCGATGGGGGCCGACGCATACCCGTATCGGTACGAGCGAACGACCACGATCGAGTCACTGATAGAGCGATTCGCAGAGCTGGAAACCGGCGCCGATAGCGGCCAGCCGGCACGGATCGCGGGTCGGTTGGTGACGATCCGGGGCCACGGGAAGGTCGCTTTTGCCGATCTGTCCGAGGGATCGAACAAACTGCAGTTGTTCGCGCAACCTCAGGGCCTGGGCGACGACGGGTTTGAGGCGTTCACTGCACTGAACGTGGGCGATGTGGTCGGCGCGTCGGGCGAGATCGTCAGGACCAAGCGCGGCGAGCTGTCTTTACGCGTCGACGAGGTCGTGCTGCTTGCGAAGTGTCTTCGACCGATGCCCGAGAAATGGCACGGCATGACCGATGTCGAGGCGCGTTATCGCCAGCGCTATCTGGATCTGCTGGTCAACCCCGAGGCGCGCCGGGCGGTCGACGCGCGCAGTGCGGTGACCGCAGTGATCCGCCGATTCATGGTCGAACGTGGTTTCGTCGAAGTCGAGACACCACTTCTTCAACCGATCCCGGGCGGAGCCGTCGCGCGCCCGTTCGTGACGCACCACAACGCGCTCGACATCGATCTCTACTTGCGCGTTGCGCCCGAGCTTTATCTGAAGCGTCTCTTGATCGGCGGTTACGACCGCGTCTTCGAGTTGAATCGCAGTTTCCGTAACGAAGGAGTGTCGACGCGCCACAACCCGGAGTTCACCATGCTCGAGGGTTACGAGGCTTATTCCGACTACGAGGACACAATGGAGCTTGTCGAGGCTCTGGTGAAGGCCGTTGCCACGACGGTCGGTCAGATCACGGGCGGAGAAAGCGTTATTGACGTTGACTCGCCGTTCCGGCGAATGCCGATGCTCGATGCGATCGGAAACGCGCTCGGACAGGATATCGGCGACGCATGGCGGGAACAGGACGGCCCGGCGATCCAGGCAGCAGCGCGGTCTGCCGGAGTCGTTTTCGACGAGCACGCAGTGCCGGGCAAAGTGGTCGCGGAGATCTACGAGCAACGGGTCGAGAAAGAGATCGATGCACCGACGTTCGTGATCGGCTTTCCTAAAGAGATCTCGCCCCTCGCCAAAGATCATCGAACGATCCCCGGCTTCACCGAGCACGCGGATCTCGTCATCGGTGGCGTAGAGATCGCTCCGATCTACTCCGAGCTCAACGATCCAGTGGAGCAACGTCGTCGATTCGAACAGCAAGCCGCCGATCGCGCGAGCGGCGACGCCGAAGCAACGGTTCCAGATGAGGATTTCCTAGAGGCTCTGGAGTACGGAATGCCTCCGGCAGGAGGATTCGGGCTGGGGATCGATCGTCTCCTTATGCGGCTGCTCGAGGTGACGTCGATCCGAGAGGTGATCCTGTTCCCGACGTTGAAGCCCGAGGCCTAAGAACAAGAGGCCCACGGCGCGCTGCGCTACCACCTTCGGTCCTCAGCGCGGGCTAGCTCGGACCGTACATCTAGGCTTCTCGCCTCATGAGGGTTGGGCTGTCGATCATCTGCTGCATCGCGATGGCATCGTGCGTCTCTTCTCACGAGAACGCGCTTCCATTGCGGACCCCTCTGGCGACACCAACGAGCAAGAGTGTTCGCGTCATCGCATTGGTCGGCACGATGAGTGGGCCGGATCGATGGCGAGGTTCCGACGCGTTCGAGGGTGCCAATCTCGGAGTGCAGGCACTTAACAGGAATGTTCCAGCGGGTCGCCCCCAGTTCCAGTTGGTGACGCGCGACGACGGGGGCGATGCTCAACGGGCGACGGCACTGGTCAAGGAAGAGACAACCGATGCACGGGTGCGCGGTGTTGTCTATGCGGGGCCCCCCGAGGGCCTTCCACCGGCCGAGGAGGCATTGGACGCGTCGGGCATCCCCGCCCTTCTTTGTTATGGAGACCTCGCGGGGGCCGATCTACTTCGCAGTCACACTTTCCAGGTCTCCCCACCCTTCCCGTGGGAGGCGCGGGCTCTCGCTTACTACGCGGTTCGAGATCGTGGCTACAAGCGAGTCGGCATCCTGGTGTCGCGCTCTCTGACCGGGCAAACCGCTGAACGAGCGCTCGGTGCTGCTCTCCATTCCGACGGTGTCCGGATCTCGTCGGTTCGCTATGACGAGGGTGAGGATCTCCGGCAGAGTCTCGATTCGTTGAAGAAAGCAAGAGCTCAAGCGATCGTCGTGCAAGCATCTCCGCCCGACTTCGTGCGACTCCAGCGCACGTTGAACTCAATGGGATCGCGCTATCGCACGACGACCAAAGCTCGTAAAGCCAAGAGCACTTGGCGACCTCAGGTGATGTCGTTCGACAGCGCTATCGCGCAGGAGCCGTACAAGCCGGCTCCGGGAACAGTGGCCTCCGATTCCTATGCGCGAGGTGTCTATTACCTGCCGGTTCAAGACTTTCGTCAATTCAGCTCCGCGTTCGAGAAATGGTGGGGAAAGAAACCGCTGGGATGGGAGCTTCGCTCGTACGAGGCGGTGCAGATGGTGGGGTGGGCCGCCTTCCGGGCCCGAGTCGGAGACGATGTTGCGAACGTGCTCGAGGGCATGACGGGCCAGCGGTTCGGAGGACTCGATATCTCGTTCGACCCACGCGACCACGTGGCCGCCGAGCAGGACACGATCGGGCTGTGGGTCGTTCCGAGACCTTCTGAATACGTGCGCGAGCGAACGGTGCTTCCGATATCGCTTCCGTGGGTGCCTCTTGCTCGCTCGTTCTCGACCCACGAGCGGCGAACTTCCATCCCTCACTCGGACTGGGGCGCGCTCTTCACCGGGGGGGGAAACGCGAAGAATGCCCCGAGCGTCTACCGGATGCGCTACGGAGTCACAACCCACCGCTCGGACCCGGTTCACTGAATAACTAATGAGGGGTGTCGGATGGGCCGATGACGCTCACAGGTCGTCGAGTGGGACCAGGGAGCCTTTAGTGGGAACTAGAGAGCCCGTTTCGGCGTTCTAAAGAGATGTTGCATGCGAAGGGGAAGCACACTCCCTCCGTATAATCGTCCTGGTAAGGGGCATGTTCTTGGGGCCCCATGCCACACCGGGTTGTCCCGGTCGAAGGAAAAGGAGGCGTGGCCCAGTGTTCGAACGCTTCACCGACAGGGCCCGCAGGGTGGTCGTCCTCGCTCAGGAAGAGGCGCGGCTGCTAAACCACAACTACATCGGCACCGAGCACATCTTGCTCGGATTGATCCACGAAGGCGAAGGAGTCGCGGCAAAGGCGCTCGAGTCGCTGGGGATCTCGCTGGAGAAGGTTCGCCAGCAAGTCGAAGAGATCATCGGTGCGGGTCAAAGCCCGCCGTCGGGTCACATCCCGTTCACGCCGCGCGCTAAGAAAGTTCTCGAGCTATCGCTTCGCGAGGCTCTCCAACTGGGCCACAACTACATAGGTACCGAGCACATCCTGCTCGGTCTGATCCGCGAGGGCGAAGGTGTCGCCGCGCAAGTGCTCGTCAAGTTAGGTGCAGACCTGGGCCGCGTGCGCCAGCAGGTGATCCAGCTCCTGTCGGGCTACGCGGGAAGCGGCAAGGAAGCATCGACTGTAGGTGGTGAGTCGGCGCAAGGCTCGCTGGTGCTCGATCAGTTCGGACGCAACCTCACGCAACTCGCTCGCGAGAACAAGCTCGACCCCGTTATCGGACGCGAGAAAGAGATCGAGCGCGTGATGCAGGTGCTTTCTCGGCGGACGAAGAACAACCCGGTCCTGATCGGTGAGCCCGGCGTTGGCAAGACCGCCATCGTCGAAGGCTTGGCTCAGAGGATCGTCAAAGGTGAAGTGCCCGAGACCATCACCGGCAAGCAGCTGTACACGCTCGATCTTGGTGCCCTAGTCGCCGGCTCTCGTTATCGAGGTGATTTCGAAGAGCGCCTGAAGAAGGTCTTGAAAGAGATAAAGACGCGCGGCGACATCATCCTGTTCATCGACGAGCTGCACACGCTCGTCGGTGCCGGAGCCGCAGAGGGCGCGATCGACGCTGCATCGATCCTCAAGCCGATGCTCGCCCGCGGAGAGCTGCAAACGATCGGTGCGACGACGCTCGACGAATACCGCAAGCACCTCGAGAAGGACGCGGCTCTAGAGCGACGCTTCCAGCCCATCAAGGTGCCCGAGCCAACCGTGGCTCACACGATTGACATCCTGAAGGGGCTTCGGGATCGTTACGAGGCTCACCACCGCGTGCAGATAACCGATCAGGGTCTCGTTGCGGCTGCGAACCTTGCCGACCGCTACATATCCGACCGGTTCTTGCCGGACAAGGCCATCGACCTGATCGACGAGGCCGGGTCGCGCCTTCGTATCCGACGCATGAGCGCACCGCCCGACTACAAAGAGCTAGAAGACAAGATCGCCGATGTAAGACGCAACAAGGAAGACGCGATCGAGGCTCAGGACTTCGAACGTGCCGCGGGCTTCCGCGACGAGGAGAAGCGCCTGACTTCAGAGCGCGCCGACAAAGAGGCCGAGTGGCGACTGTCCGAAGGCGAAGCGTTCGCGGAAGTGAACGAGGAAGAGATCGCGGAAGTGCTGTCCTCGTGGACGGGCATCCCCGTGATGTCGTTGACCGAGGAAGAGACGGCCAAACTCCTGCGCATGGAGGACGAGCTACACAAGCGGATCGTCAGTCAGCACGACGCGATCCAAGCCGTCTCTCGCTCGATACGGCGCACACGGGCCGGGCTCAAGGACCCGAAGCGTCCGGCAGGCTCGTTCATCTTCTTGGGGCCGTCGGGTGTCGGGAAGACCGAGACCGCCAAGGCTCTTGCAGAGTTCCTCTTCGGTGACGAAGACGCACTTATCCAGCTCGATATGTCCGAATACATGGAGAAGCACACCGTCAGCCGGCTGGTGGGATCGCCTCCGGGATACGTCGGCTACGAAGAGGGCGGCCAGCTGACCGAAGCCGTCCGTCGTCGTCCGTACTCGGTGGTCTTGCTCGACGAGATCGAGAAGGCTCACCCAGACGTGTTCAACACGCTTCTTCAGATCCTCGAAGACGGTCGCCTGACAGATGCGCAAGGCAAGACGGTCGACTTCAAGAACACGGTCATCATCATGACGTCGAACCTCGGCACACATAACCTGCGCAAGCCTGCGCTCGGATTCGGGCAAAGCTCCGAAGGCGCGACGCACGAAAAGATGAAGGACCGCGTCCACGAGGAGCTCAAGAAAGGGTTCCGGCCTGAGTTCCTCAACCGGATCGACGAGGTAATCGTCTTCCACGAGTTGTCTCGAGCAGAGGTCAAGTCGATCGTCGATCTCATGATCCGCAGGATCGAAGATCAGCTTCGCAGCCAGGATGTCGATATCGAGCTGACCGATGCCGCGAAGGAGCACCTCGCTTCGAAGGGTTACGACCCGGCTCTCGGCGCTCGACCGCTTCGACGCAGCATCCAGCGCTTGGTCGAGGACCCGTTGTCGGAGAAGATCCTGTGGCAGGAGTTCGAAGCCGGCGACATGATCATCGTGGATGTCGGCAAGCCCGAGCCGAAGGACCTCGAGGTTCGCACCGACGACTCGCCTGCACCCGATGAAGACGTGATCGTCTTCCGCAAGGCCGCTCGCACCCCGGACGTTCCGCCGGTGGAGCTTGCGGGGGCCGGCGTCGGCGACGGCGACACCGAAGCAGCTCCCGAAGCGTAAGGACTGCTCGGCCCAAAACTGTCGTACACCCTGGCTACGGTCGGTTCATGAGTCGATTCGGATGCTCGGGTTGCGGATATGCGCAATCGCAGTGGTTCGGGAAGTGCCCCGAGTGTGGGGCGTGGAACGCGGCCCGCAACGTCGAGAGCTCGACTACCAGCAAGGAACAACTTTCGGTTGTCCCCCTGGACGCATCGTCGGCACCCAATCGTCTTCTGACCGGCATCGCCGAGCTCGACCGCGTTCTAGGCGGTGGATTCGTTGTCGGCGGCGCTTATCTGCTGGCCGGGCAACCGGGGATCGGCAAATCGACACTGGTGCTTCAAGCCCTTTCGGGACTGATCGCAAGGGGAGCCACCGCCACTCTGGTCGGCGGCGAAGAATCGCTGGATCAGATATCGGCGCGCGCTCGTCGCGTCGGCGCTTCGCTCGATGGCTTACCGGCCGCCTCGACCACGTCGCTCGCTCCTATCGTGGACCTGATCAGGTCCGAGGCCCCGGACGTTGTTGTCATCGATTCGATCCAAACCATCTGCGACGCCTCGCTTCCTCAGCCGGCAGCTTCGGTCACGCAGGTGCGCGAGTGCGCGTCGGCTCTCACGCACGTCGCGAAGGAGACCTGAACCACGGTGTTGTTCACCGGTCACGTGACCAAAGATGGCGGCGTTGCCGGTCCGAAAACCCTCGAGCACATCGTTGACTGCGTCCTGTCCCTGGAGGGCGAGCGGACGGGCACGCTTCGGCTCTTACGCGCGTCCAAGAACCGGTTCGGTCCCGCCGACGAAACCGGGGTGTTCTCGATGACCGCCAGCGGGCTCGAGCAGATAGCAGATCCGTCATCCATCCTCCTTGCGGATCGCACCGCGCTGCCCGGTTCGGTGGTGTCTTGTTCGCGCGAGGGATCGCGGCCTCTTCTGGTCGAGATCCAAGCTTTGGTCGGTGAGCGATCGAACGGTCAACCCCGTCGAGTGGGGATCGGCGTCGATCAGCGTCGTCTCAGTTTGTTGCTCGGCGTCCTATCCACCGAGCTGCGTTGCGGCGATCGCGACATATTCGTGTCGGCCGCGGGTGGAATCACGGTTCGTGAGCCGGCCGTCGACCTTGCGATATGTGTCGCGCTGGCATCTGCGCATCGCCGCGTACCGGTGAACGACCGCACTCTCGTCCTCGGGGAGGTCGGGCTCTCCGGGGAAGTAAGACGCGTGCCGGATGCGGATCGACGTCTGCGTGAAGCAGCGCGCCTAGGATTCGACCGGGCGATCGTCCCCACTGCAACTGCTGTTACCGATACTTCGATCACGTTGGTACGCGTTGCAAGCGTCACAGATGCGCTGGCCCCCTTGCGTGCTCTCGAGGTCGCGTCGTAAGGCCGGAAGCGGTTGAGGCCCCCGTGGTACCCTTTTGTCGAGGCCGTTCCCAGTAGTTTCTTGGTAATCGGCCCCACTCCGCCCCGTCAGAGGGCATTTCTTTTGAAAGAGCGCAGGAGGTGCGTCGGTTGTGGCTTTCCGCGTAGGCGACAAGGTTGTGTACCCGCATCATGGCGCGGCAACGATCGAATCTCTCGAAAACAAAGAGATCTTCGGTGAGACCCGCGAATACTTCATCCTGAAGCTTGCCTATGGGGAGCTCACGTTGATGGTTCCCACAGATTCCACCGACGAGGTCGGCCTTCGTCAGGTCACACCTGCGAAAGAGGTTTCGAAGGTCCTAAAGGTCCTTCAGAAGCACGAGCCGACGACGAACACCACCAACTGGTCCCGCCGCTTCAAGGCAAACGTCGAGAAGCTTCGCTCGGGAGACATCTACCAGGTCGCCGATGTCGTGCGCAGCCTCCATCAGCGCGACAAAGAGAAGGGGCTTGCGGCCGGCGAGAAGCGAATGCTGACCAAAGCCCGTCAGATCTTGGTCTCCGAGCTCACTTTCTCGAAGAACTGTGACGAGGAAGCCGCCGAAAAGATGCTCGACGAGGTGCTCGGATAGCAACCAGTGCGTCTGCGCACACCCGCGGCGATCGTCGTTGCAGGAGGCAGCGGTCGCCGCGCCGTTACGGCCGGTGACGAAACTCCTAAGCAGTTCCGCTCATTGGGCGGTCGCGCCCTGTTCGAGTGGTCCATCGATGCATTCAAGGATTTCGGCTGCGACACAATCGTTCTTGTAGTCCCCGCGTCAGACGTAGACCGTGTGCGTTCTTCGGTCGACGACGACGTCGTCGTGGTCGAGGGAGGGAAGATCCGACAGCATTCCGTCGCGAACGGCCTGGTTTCCGTAAAGACGGAGCTGGTTCTTGTCCATGACGCGGCCCGACCTTTCGTGGACCAAAACATGATCGCCCGTGTCGTCGACGCTTTGAGTGCCGGAGCCGACGCCGTGATCCCATGCGTTGCCGTAAACGAGACGATCAAAGAAGTCTCCGAAGATGTCGTGCTTAGAACGGTGAATCGTGAACGCCTTTGTGTCTCTCAAACGCCGCAAGGATTCACGATCTCCGCGTTGCGAAGGGCTCATGAAGAAGCTGCAAGCGAAGGCTTCGAGGGAACCGACGATGCCCAGTTGGTCGAGCGCAGCGGGGGCCTCGTACGCATCGTGGACGGTTCGTCTGCGAACCTAAAGATCACAACCTCAAACGATCTGGACGTCGCGGCCGCCATCGTGAGGCATTCGTGAGCGCGCGGGTCGGGATAGGAATCGATGCGCACGCGTTCGACCTTTCTCGGACACTTGTGCTCGGAGGTGTCGAGATCGATGACCACCCCGGCCTTGCCGGACACTCCGACGCCGACGTCGTGTGCCATTCGGTGATCGATGCGCTGTTCGGCGCGTGCGCACTGGGCGACCTGGGGGAGCACTTCCCTCCGGAGGATCGCTGGAAGGACGCATCCAGCGTCGCGATGCTGTCCGCAGCTGTAGGGATCCTTCGTAACGCGGGATGGGCCCCGAACAACATCGATGTGACCGTGGTCGCGGAATCGCCGCGGCTCGGTCCTCACATCTCAGAGATGACCGGCTTGTTGGCCCAAGCGTTGGGCCTCGAAGAGGGAAGCGTGTCGATAAAGGCGACGACTACGGACGGGTTGGGCTTCACGGGGCGCAAAGAAGGCATCGCAGCTCTCGCCGTTGCCACCGTCCGACCTTTAACCTAGCCAAGCTATGGGAAGCCCTTCAGGTCCGTTCACGAAACCCATCTCGGATATCCGGATCAACGACACCCTCTCGAGATCGCTGGTCGAGCTCGATTCCAGGGACGACGGTCGGATCGCGATGTACGTCTGCGGGCCGACCGTCTACAACTACATCCACATCGGCAACGCTCGCACCTTCATCTGGTTCGACCTGATCAGGCGCTATCTGCGCCTTCGCGGGCTCGACGTGACCTACGTGATGAACTACACGGACGTCGACGACAAGATCATCGAGCGCGCAAATCTCGAGGGCATCGCGGTGGACGCGATCACCCAGAAGTACAGCAAGGCTTTCGAAGAAGATCTGTCGGCTCTGGGTGGGCAGCCTGCCGACATCACCGTCCTGGCGACGGATCACATCGACGACATGGTGAAGGCCATCGAAGGCCTTATCGAGAAAGGCGCCGCATACGAAGCCGACGGCAACGTGTTCTTTTCGGTCGAGGATTTCCCCACTTACGGAAAACTGTCGGGCCGTTCGTTAGACGACATGCGAGCGGGCGAAGGGATCGAAGCTCACGAATCCAAGCGCAGTCCTCTGGACTTCGCGTTGTGGAAGGCCGCAAAGCCCGGCGAACCTGAGTGGCCGTCACCGTGGGGGCCGGGGCGCCCCGGTTGGCACATCGAGTGCTCGGTCATGTCGACGCGCTATCTCGGCATGGGGTTCGACATCCACGGTGGGGGATCGGACCTGGTTTTTCCCCATCACGAGAACGAGATCGCACAAGCGGAAGCGCTGGAAGAAGGGCAGCAGTTCGTCAGGCACTGGTTGCACGCCGGGATGGTCCAGATGGAATCCGAGAAGATGTCCAAGTAGCTCGGAAATGTGGTGACGGCTCACGAGGCACTCGAGCAATATCCCGCAGAAGCGCTCAGGTACTGGATGTTGACGGGGTCCTACAGAAGTCAGGTGACGTTTTCGGAAGACTCGGTCGCGGACGCTGTCGCTGCGTACGAGCGGTGGAAGACATTCCGGGAAGTCGCGCTGCACGCGGTTGCAAAGAGCGGGCTCACGGAAGAAGACAGCCAAGACGACTCGGCCGCCGCCGAACTATTGAGTCGCTTCGTTGCAGCGATGGACGACGACTTCAACTCCGCTCAAGCACTTGCCGCGATCCACGAGATGGTGACTGAGGGGAATCGACTCGTCGACGCCGCTCAACGTGGCGATCGATCGGCCGCATCTGCGCTGCGAAATGTCTGCGGTGCTTTTGGCGAAGCCACATCTGCTTTGGGATTCTCGTTCCCGTCACGAGATACGTCCGGGCTGACGGCATCGCTTATCGATTTCCTGCTGGAACTCCGAGAGGATGCGCGTAACGAGAAGGCGTTCGCTCGCGCGGACTCGATAAGAGAGCGTTTGATCGAGCTTGGGGTTGCGGTGGAAGACACACCTGCCGGCCCCCGCTGGCGAGTGGAAGGCTGACTCAGGTGCTGGACGAGCCGCAACGGCGCGGCACGTCGGGCCTCGTCTCCGGCCGCAGGGCAGTCGAGCAGCTCCTCACCTCCTCCAAGGGTGCGCAGAAGGTATTGATCGTGCGCGACCGCGCCGACGACGCGGCCGTCGCGCGCATCCGAAAACTCGCGGGTCTCGGCAACGTCCCCGTGCGCCTCGTGGAGCGTGAAGAGGTAGACCGCGTCGCTAAAGGCCTGAACCATCAAGGGAT
>JBHELU010000110.1:0-4429 GCA_046262955.1 Actinomycetota bacterium
CCGTAGCACTGCGCGCATGAACCGTCGTCAGTACGCGGGAGAACTTCTTCGAGCGTGGGGTTTTGACGACAGACCATTTGGATCCGTCGTAGTGGAGCGCCAACGGATCGGAAGCTCCCGACTTCTTGTTCGATGAACCGACGGCCCACACATCGTTCGTCGCGTGCTCCCAAACGCCAAAGAGATTGCTCCCGTAATCGCCCACGTTCGGAGTAGTGACCGTCTTCCAGGATGTCCCGTCCCAATGCTCGGCAAGCGTCCGCGCCTCATGATGCCTGGTGCCTGGCGTCGGTATGAAAGATCCTACGGCCCATCCGTCCGATGACTGGCCGAACCCGATATCCGAGATCCCGCGCGAGCCACTGTGTGGACCCGACACAACCGACCACGTCGAGCCGTCGTAATGCTCGAGCAATGGATGGGATGCAGCGAACTCATCCCCGCTTTCGGTATTCCCTGCAGCCCAGGCGTCTGTCGGAGAAATAGATGCGACCGCAACGAGCTCTGAGACGGGCTCGGCATCCACGCTCGGAACGACGACCCAACTACAGGTGTAGGCAACGCTGGATGTTGCGCCACCGATGACGGCAGCAGAAACCACGACCGATAGGACCAGTCCGATGGCGATGCCGCGCGCTCGAATCACGTCCCCCCCACGTCCTCTCGCAAAAGAGATTAGGGCGTATCGGCCGGACATGCCGCTTTTCTAGTGTGTTTCCAAGGCGTGGTCCGCTAAGCGCCCTGGACCCGGTCGTTTTTTCCTCCTTGACACCATTTATTCCCATATCTACTATTTCGCCCGGCTGCGGAGCGCAGTCATGCCAAAACGTGGGAGGTGCAATGAAGCGCGGACGACGACTCCGAGTAGTAGGGCTGCTCGCCTTGTTCGCCTTTTCAGGGCTGCTGGCCGCAGTTCCTGGAGCGCAGGCGGGGACCACTCAGACGTACCTGGTTCTTTACAAGTCGCAGGCGGTTCCGGCCGATGCGGGTACCTCGATCCAGAAAGCGGGCGGCACCGTCGTGTACTCGTACGACGCGATCGGCGTTGTCATCGCGAGGTCGAGCAGCTCGACGTTCGCATCGAACGTCGGTCGCGACAACAAGGTTGACGGCGTTTCGGCGACCGCCAACTTCGGTACCCAGGTCGACACAGGAAACGTTGCGAAAGCCGAGTCACAGGACTCGCAGCAGGGCGATCTACCGAATGCTCCCGCTACCGATGGGGACAACCTGTCGCCTCTGCAGTGGGACATGCGTCAGATCCACGCTCCCGAAGCACACCAGATCACCGGAGGGAGCCGCTCGGTCGTCGTAGGTGACATCGACACGGGCATCGATGCGAGCCATCCCGATCTTGCGCCGAACTTCGACGCTGCCGACAGCGTCGGCTGCCTGACCGGAGCCCCAGATCAGAATCCGGCCGCATATAACGACATCGACGGGCACGGAACCCACACCGCAGGAACCATCGCCGCAGCATCCAACGGCGTCGGCATCGTCGGAGTTGCACCGAACGTGCGCATCGCTGCGATCAAGGCCGGCAACGACGATGGCTATTTCTTCCCCGAGGCAGTTATCTGCGCGTTCATGTGGGCGGGCACTCACCACATTGACGTGACGAACAACAGCTATTTCGCGGACCCGTATCTCTTCAACTGCCGTAACGACGCGACGCAGCGGGCGATCTGGAAGGCCGAGCAGCGCGCGATCCGATTCGCGATGGACAACGGCACCACTGTCGTCGCAGCTGAGGGCAACGAGTCAGATGACCTTGCACATCCAACCCAAGATGTCACCAGCCCCGACTATCCCCCGGGCAGCGAGCAGCAGCGAGACGTCACGAACGCTTGTGTTGTGATCCCGGTCGAGATACCCGGTGTCGTCGGAGTAACTGCAGACGGCCACAACCTCCAGGATCCGAACGATCCGAACGCTGGCTATTTGAAATCGTTCTACTCGAGCTACGGCGTCGGAGTGACAGAAGTTGTTGCCCCCGGTGGTGACTCGATCTTCGGTCGAAACACCGAAGCGCCGAACGGACGCGTGCTGTCCACATATCCGCCGGCCGCAGCTCAGAATCTGAACCCGAGCCGCGTGGTCGAGGATTGCAGTGCTCCCGATGGCGCGTCACCCTGCTCCTTCTACGCATATCTGCAGGGAACGTCGATGGCGTCGCCTCACGTTGCAGGGATCGCCGCGCTGATTGTCAGCGTCTTCGGCGACTCGAAGAACCCGCAGAACGGCAAGATGCGACCCGGTCAAGTCCAGGCGTACATCACGCAAACCGCCGACTCGCAGCCCTGCCCGTCTTCATTGCCCTCCGGCTACGAGGACTGGACGTCGGTGAGCAACGGCGCGCCTCAGCAGTGCCAGGGGGGGCCCGGCAACAACTCGTGGTACGGCAGCGGTCAGGCCAACGCGCTGAGCGCAGTCACCCACAACCCAAGCAACTGATCTAGTACCCAGCGCTTTAAAAAAAGGGGGGCCCTTGCGGGGCCCCCCTTTTGCGTCCTCTCCCAGATCTTTATTGGCTGGAGGTTATCCAACACCGATCTGGCAGGTGTTTCCATACGCATAGGAGGAAGTGGAGCCGGGGTAGTCGGCGGTACGGGGCAGGTCAGCTCGAGGTCGAGAAGCGAGGCGTCGTCGTGAAGAAGTCCGACGAGATGTCGTTGCGGAACACCCGCTCGGTCTCACTCGAAGCATCGATCCGCATGTTCGAGATCGAGCCATCGCCGTTCGACCAGCGCGAGTCCCAGTACGAGATGCCCTTCAGTCGCGGGTAACGATTCGATTTGATCGACTGCAAGGCCGCGTCGATCCACTGAGCTTGGTTGTTGTTGGAGCCCTCTTTGACGGCCCCGAACTCGAGAAGCGCGATCGGCTTGTCGGGCGCCACTGCCGCGAGCTTCTTGTAACCGCGGTCCATGATCGGGGTGAACGGACGCCACTGCTCGCCTGGCTTCTGGGGGCCGTACACGCTGATCCCGAGCCAGTCGACGTAGCGATCGCCCGGGTAGTAGAGATCCATCGCGTTCCAGGACGTTGCGGGTGACGGCTCGGCGTCGACGTGGAAGACCCACGTGATGTTCTTGGCGCCTTCGGCGTTGCATATGTCTTCGATGTGGCGGTACGCATCGCGGAATCGCTCGGGGCCGTCTGGGTAGTGAGGGTCCCCATAGCCATTCGTGCTCCCCGCGCCGTTGTACTTGCCGTTCCATGGGAACCAGTTTCCGTTGACCTCGGTGCCGAACTCGACCATCAGCGGCGTGCCGGAGTCGCGTGCTCCGCGACACCACTGGTTCAGATCGCCATCGAAGTTGCCGTGGATGATGTTCTGCATCGAGTAGTTCTTGTCCTGACCGTAGCCGTGCCAGTTGCTGCGAGCCATCATCCGTATGAATGGGATCACGTGCTCCGATGCGATCGCCTTCACCTTGTCCGAGGGGAACTGGATGCCTTTGAACCAGTTGTTCGAGAAGTAAGCCCACACGATCGACTTACCGGATTCCTTTTCGAAGTTACGGATCCGTGTGCCGTCGACCATCGACTCATTCGGTCCGAACCCAGGGAACGCGGCCTCGTACACGCCGTGTTTCGGAGCCAGCAGCTTCACGGGGGCCGCCGCGCGCCGGCTGGGCTCGTTGCCCCAGCTGCACGACGCAAGCACCACGACGAATAGCGCGGCGAACGAAACGATGAAAGAAAGTGAGCCGGTGCCGAAACGCTTCATACATGTGCTTCGGACACCCGGGGCTAGTCCTTTAGGACTACCCGTTCACTCGATCGAGTAGTTAGGCGTGCGAAACGGAGACGTTGTCGTAGAAGACTTTTGCGTCCTCGGTGTACATGCCAACCGAGCCGTTCAGGTACGGGTGCTTGCGGTCGGTGAACTTGACGAGCTTGTGACCGTTCACTGTGATGCGCATCGTGGCGCCGACCTGGTGGACCTCGACCGAGTTCCAATGCCCCACCGGGAACTTCGGCGACGAGCCGGTCTTCAGGAACCGCTGCGCACCCGGGTACTTCGGGTTCTCCTTGCCGAGCTCCCAGCCATTCGTCTTGAGGGCCAGGTAGTAGAAATGCGTGTTGTCGCGGTAGTGCCACACGACCCACGCGGTCTCCCACGGGTTCGGCGTGCCCGCCCGAAGTTGCTTCACGGTCTTAGCGCGCACTCGGTAGTCAAGATCTCCAAAGGTGGCCTTCGAAGTCACGAGGGAAGAGTGTGTCTCGCCTGCCGATGCCGACCGGCGCGGCTTCAGCTCGAGAACCTTGCTGTCCGACTTCACAACGCCGACCGATCCATAGCCGTTGAAGACGGCCTTCATGTTTCCGTGGACCGAGCCGTCCGACCACTTCGACGGAGCGGACAAGCTCTGGAAGTCTTGATGGAAAAGAACCGAATCTGCGTGAGCGCCCGATGCTGGAA
>JBHELU010000111.1:0-7035 GCA_046262955.1 Actinomycetota bacterium
GTACGACTGTTGGTCTTGCGTTTGAGCCACCAGCACATGCACGAGAACACTTCCGTTTGAAGTATCGATCAGCGCCGTTCCGGTATTGAAGCTCGGAGAAGGATCCGGGCTACCCGTGGGTGATGCGGTCGGATTGCCGTAGCCGCATCCGCCGAGCAACACGCAGCACGCACCGATCGCCATCCACCTCCGCATGTGGCCAGATTGCCATCGTTTACCCAGAAGCGAGTCCTCTCAGGAACGGAGTGATGCCGAGAACTCCGAAGGCAGGTAGCACGCACAGAGTCAAGGGCAGAACCATCCGAACCGGTGCCTTGTGCAATTGCGACTCGAATCGCGTTCGCTGATCGCGCCGGCGCCTGCCTGCGATCTCCCTCAACTCGAAGCTCGCCGGCGTTCCGAGCGACATGGCCCGGTCGACAGTCGGCGCCAGTGTTTCGAGCCCCCCGTCACCAGATCTACGCAAGGCATCGCCCGGTACGATGCCAATCGCCAGCAAGCTTCGAACTTTCCGTGCGGAGACCTCCAAACCATCTGGCACAACCTGCATCGCCACCCCAAGCGCTTCCGGGACTGAGAGTCCTCCAAGACATCCGGCCGCCATCAGATCGGCGATCGCTGCGATCGGATCGTCCGTAGAGGGGGGCACGGGGATGAGGGCGGCCATCCATTTCATGCCGCCCACGACGAGTGCTCCACCTACCGCGATCGTGACGAGCCCGACCAGATCGAACAGAGGAACGTGCGTCGCCGGTGCGAGGAACAAGGCAATGAGCGGGAGACCTGCAACCATCCGAGCCTGCAGTTTGGTGCCGGCGATCGCGGCCCCCACGGATCCCCGCGCGTGCGCACGTCTTTCGATCGAACGGGCGAGCTCGTCGAGAACCCCTGCACCATCCAATCCGGCTCGTTCGTGTCCCGAGCAGATGGAAACAAGCCCATCGAGGTCCTCACCGAAACACTCAGCACTTCGAAGGGCGGTTTCCAGATCGCCGGTCATCAGCAGCCTGCTGCGCACTCGGGAGAGGTCGCTTCGTATCGAGCCGGGGCCGACGTCGGGCCAGGAACAAAGTGCCGGTCTCAGCGGATGACCCGCGCGGATCAGGTCGGCGAGCGCGGTCACGGCGGCCGCACGCTCAAGAAGAAGGTTCAAGGCTCGAAGATCTCGGCGACGGCACGCAGACCTTCGATGCGCTGGAGCTGAACCACCAGATCGATCGCGGACGTCACGCGCGCCGTGAAGACGTCGGCAGGTGAGTTGGCAGCGAAGGCTGCGAGTTGAGCGATCCGGACGAGCGCCTCGCGCGCGCTTCCCGCATGAACGGTCAGCATCGATCCAGGATGTCCCGTTGAAAGTGCGTTCAAGGCAGGAAGAGCTTCCGGCCCCCGCACCTCGCCCACCACGAGCCGGTCCGGGCGCATCCTCAAAGCGGCTCTGACCAATCCATCGAGGTCGACTCCGCTGCGGCCTTCCTGATTAGTCCCAACCGTCGCGAGGGTCAACGCGTGACCGCAAGCCGGTCGCAGTTCCCGTGCTTGTTCGACGATCACGACCCTTTGGGTCGCCGGCACTAGATCCAAGAGAGCGTTGAGCAGCGTGGTCTTTCCCGATCCCGTCGATCCGCTGATACAGATGGTTTGACGTTCGACTACGGCGTCGCGCAACAGATCGGCTTGCGCTGCGGTCATCATCTTCCCGGCGCGCAAGTCGTCCAGCGTCAGGGCCGTCGCGGGGAACTTCCTCAAAGAGATGGTTGGTCCCTCGCTCACCGGAGGCACTACGACGTGCAGCCGGGTTCCGTCGGGAAGCCGAGCGTCGCAGATCGGTGCACTCATGTCGGCCCGACCGCCCGACCGCAACAACAAGCGGCCGGTGAACGATTCGAGATGGGCCGCGTCGTTGAACCGAAGGTCGGTTCTCTCCAAAGTCCCGTGTCGCTCTATCCATACTTGGTCGGGAGCATTGATCAAAACGTCTGTCACGTACGGATCGCTCATCACGTTGGTAACGGGCCCGTACGCGTCGATCTCGTCGGCGAGGTTTGCGACTGCTCGTCCGAGCTCGCAGTCGGGCACCGATCCAGCGAGCGCGTTACGAAGGGCAAGCCGGCGCCGCGGTGGATCGAGCGCCGCGAGGTCCTCGTGCGCGTCGAGTATGTCGAGAAGATCGAGCGCGGTCATAGATCGATCTGATCGACGAGTCGCTTGAACGACCACCACCATCTCGTGAACGAATGACAGATGAGCTTTCCGTCGTCTTCCCCGTCCCGTAGGCCAGGACAGTGAGGAAGCTCCACTGCGATCCGCGCCTCGAGAATGCGTTCGAACTCCGGTCTCGAGGTCTCACCACCTCTACCGAGTCGGTTGGTGACGACGATGCAAGAGGAGTCATCCATCCACAGATTCCGCCGAGCTCGGTGGGCAGCCGGAATCGTCGGAGACATGACTAGAACCCGCGTCGCGTTGGGTACCGCGAGAGTCGATGATCCCGCGTCGACGATCACCCGATCGAAAACGAGCGCGCTGCGTGCAACGAGCTCGTTTATGACCCCACCGGCCGTAGGTGGCGCGAGCAGCGCGCGGAAGCCGTGGGCCGTCGGGAGGGCGGCCAGCAAGAGATCTTCCTCCGCGTCGGCCCACGACCGCGAGTCTTCGATCGGGATCCCGATCCTGAAACGCGTGCTGCTCCCGGGCTCCGCGTCGATCAGACAGGCGGCTGCTTCGCCGCGCCCCGCCACCGCCGCGAGATGAGCCGCGACGGTGGTTGCGCCCTGTCCTCCGCCCGCGCTCGATACGACGATGACGCGGCGCGGCTTCCCGGCGGCATCGATCGAGGCGATCGCTCGAGCAGGGTCGCTCGGATCCAAGAGGATGCCGGTGCCTCGATATGTGTCCGGACCCCACACGATGACGTCCGCATCGTCCGGTGGCGTGGGCTCCAATGAGACGGACCACGCGGACGGTGCTCCTTCGAAGGCGCGCGACGCCGCATCCCTTACCAACGGATCTGCAGTCACGATCGCTACCCGAGTCATGGCCACGACCGTTGCAGAAGAGCCGCGTGGGCGTTGTGGCAACCCTCACAGAGGAGTGCGGGTTTAATGGCCGCGCTCATGGAAGGGGCCTTTTTCGACCTCGATAAGACGATCATCGCCAGATCTAGCGCTCTGGCCCTGGGGAGATCCTTCTTCCGGGAGGGCCTGATCGGCCGCTCGGCGCTCCTCAAAGGGATGTACGCCCAGCTTGTGTTTCACCTGATGGGTGCCGATGAACAAAAGATGGAGCGGTTGCGGGACGACGCCGCACGCCTGACTTCAGGCTGGGAGCAAAAAAAGGTCCGACAAGTCGTCAACGAAGTTCTGGACGAGGTGATCTCACCCTTGATCTACGCCGAAGCATTGGAGCTGATAGCCGAGCACCGCGAGGCAAACCGCCTCGTGTGCATCGTGTCGTCCTCGCCTGGGGAGATCGTCGAGCCCCTGGCTCGGATGGTGGGCGCCGATGAGTGGATCGCCACTCAGTCGGAAGTGGTCGACGGCTATTTCACGGGGAAGCTCGACTTCTACGCCTACGGGCCCCACAAGGCGGAGGCGATCCAGGCCCTTGCAGAGCGTCGAGAGATCGATCTAGCCGGCTCCTACGCCTACACGGACTCTGCCACGGACCTTCCGATGCTCGAGCTCGTTGGCCATCCGGTGGCGGTAAACCCAGACCGGGACCTCCGCAAGATCGCGCATTCCAGAACCTGGGATATCGAATCCTTCAAAAATCCCGTTTCGCTTCGGGACCGTCTCCCATCGATCGAGATTCCGCAGGTCACGGCGCAGAACGCAGCCGTCGCGGCGGCGGGAGTCGCGGCCGTCGCCGCCGCGGCGTGGTGGCTCGCAAGGAAAACCGGTGGCAAGAGCGAATAAGGTAGTCAGAGATGACTAGCGCGCATCGCGGGATTTCACTGGCGCGCGTCCTGGCTGCGGTAGTAACCGTTGGGACGCTCGCGGCCTCCGCACTCTTTGCGGGAGGCCCTTCTTTCGCGACCCCGAGTCAGACCCAGCTGACCGCCGCGCAATCACGCCTCGACCAACTGATCCAGCAGCAGGATGCAATCGGCGAAAAGCTCAACCAAACACAAGACACTCTTGGGCACTTGCAGGCCACCGAACAATCCGTAGCCACTGAGATCGACAAAATCAAGAAAGAGATGGTCGGTAAGCAGGCTGATGCCGTCGCGCTTGCGAAACAGCTCTACGAGGGCGGTGGTTCTTCGAGCGCACTCGAAGCCGTACTCGGCGCCCAGAGCTTGGATGCGGCAGAGAACAGGTTGCAATACCTCCGCTCGTCACAGGCCGCGCAGGTCAAAGTGTTCGAATCCCTTGCAGTCGATCAAAAACTGCTCGACAACAAATACGCCGAACTCGATAAGGCTCGAAGCGCCGCGCAAGCCGAAGCCGATCGGTTGTCCTCGGTCAATACCGACCTGAACAACCAGATTGCGTCAACTCGGCAAGAGATGGCTCACCTACAACACGAGATCGACGCGGCAGCCGCTGCCGACCGTCGACAAGCAGCGGCAGCCGCCGCGCAGTCGATCGCCGTAGCCCCCGCGAACTACACCGCGAACCCTGGCGCTGCATCGAACCCAAGCGCTGCAGTTGCGGTGCAAGCCGCGCTGTCACAGGTTGGCAAGCCGTATCAGTGGGGGGCTGCCGGTCCTAACTCCTACGACTGCTCCGGTCTAACGATGTGGGCGTGGCAGCACGCCGGTGTTTCGCTTCCGCACAGCTCGGCGTCGCAGTATTCGGTTACGGCTCGCGTATCTACTTCTGCGCTCGAGCCGGGCGACCTGGTCTTCTACTACTCACCGATCCACCACGTCGCGATGTACATCGGGAACGGCCAGATGGTCGAGGCGCCTTACACCGGTGCCAATGTGCGGGTCGTCCCGCTCAGAACTTCGGATCTGGTCGGCGCCGGCCGCCCGTAGTTCTCTCAGCTTCTCTTAGAACCGGGTCCCGTTAGTTGCACATCTCCGTGGCGCGTTAGATAGAAGACCTGCCACGTGTAGAACTCGTAATACATCGTCTCGTTCGCTTGCATCCGATGCATGTATGTGAGTACCGCGTTCACGTAGGCGGTCGAGTGGTTGTAGGTGTAGAGCGCGTTGCGCATGTCTTTCGGAGCGCCCGACGCGTGCAGGTAGCGAGCTGCCGCCACGATCGAGTCGTGGGGATCCCATATGTCTCCGCCGGCTCCATATCGTTTCCATGTCGACGGCAGGAATTGCATCGGACCTTTAGCGCCGGCCGAACTCGGACCAAGTATCCGGCCGAACTTGCTTTCGATGAAGTTCAACGCCGCCAGTGCCTGCCATTTGATGCCGAAACGACGATGACCTTCTTGGTAGTAGCTCTTTAGGTTCGCCGGAGCTTCTGGCTTCGCGAATCGGAAGTGTGGGACGTGCTTTTGAGGTTTGGTCACCAGCGACCGCAGCGCGGTTTGTGCGCGCAATATCGAGCGCGCGGACGACTTGATCGATCCGGAAAGGTGCTCGATGACCTTCTTTCCGAGATGTGCATCGCCGGACATCGCTCGATAGATGCGTTGTTGGTAGAGGCCTTCCAGGAGCATCCGTCTGTTGGGCTTGGGCGCCGTCTTGAAACGCGTCTCGATGTCGGCCACAAGAGCGCGCGTCACATCAGTCAGATCAGCTGCGAGGTTGCGCGGCTTGCCCGGGAGCTTTGCGTGGGGGCCGGGCGGTTCATAGGTCTGCGAGGTCGGTGACGCGACCGCGCCGGGACCGAGGTCTGGGGCCGATCCACCGCACGCAGAGAGAACTAGTAATACAAGTGCGGTAGCGGCGATGCGCTTCACTCCGCAAGGGTACCGGCCTAGCTACGCGGAAGCCGGCTCAATCATTTCTGGCTCGACCCCAGGACCTGCGTCTTCCTGTGCCTGCGGGACCCGCTCGCTTCGAACAGTGAATGCCACACAGAGCACGATGATCGCGGCCCCCACCAGCATCGTCGCTGTGATCTGTTCGCCCAAGATGACCGAGCCCAGGATGATCGCGATTATCGGGTTCACGTATGCGTATGTGGCTACTCGTGAGATTGGCGCATGCTGCAGCAACCACACGTACGCGGTGAAGGCGAGGATGGAGCCGGCGAACACCAGGTACAGCCATCCCGCTAACGACGCCCCGGATATGTCGGACAAGGCCAAGTGTTCACCAGAAGCCAAGCCGGTAATAAGGATGATCGCTCCGCCCGTCAGCATCTGCACGGTGGTCGACACGAACGGATCCGCCGGCAGCGGAAGCTTGCGCGAGAAGAACGAGCCTGCGGCCCACGACGCCGACGCGATCACCAGAAGGATGAGTGCGAACGTCGTCGCCTGGCCTCCGCCTCTGCGGATCACCAAAAGAGCGACACCCCCGAACCCGGCAGCTACTCCCGCGAGCGTTCCGAGGCCGACCTTGTCGCGCACCACGACCCGCCACAGCACCACCCACAACGGGATGGCAGCGATGATCAAAGCCGAGATGCTCGAGGGCGCTCCCTTTTGCTCGGCGATCGTCACTATCCCGTTGCCTCCGAGCAGCAGAGCCGCTCCGACGAGAGCAGACGACACGAGCTCGGGTACCGACACCCGCAGGTGGCTCCAGCCCTTCCGATAAGCGAGCCACAGGAGCATCAGCGATCCGGCTACTAGGAAACGAGCGCCCGCACCTAGGAACGGTGGGATGGTTTCGACCACAACTCGGATCGCCAGATAGGTCGATCCCCACACCAGATAGACCGTCCACAGGCCGGCCCAGATCTGCCATGAAGGCGCGGACTTGGGCTGGCGAAACTGGATGGTCATGTCGCGGCGAACCCGGACCCGATAGTCCGTATTCCGGATCCGTCGAAAGTCCGAACAAATGAAGGTTCGAGCTGTGGGATGCCCCTCACCTGCCGTTCGCGCTCCGAAACTTTCCAAGTCATCCTGCGGACCATTCCCCCACCTCCTTCATTTACAACGTCGGCCGGGTGAGGA
>JBHELU010000112.1:0-10936 GCA_046262955.1 Actinomycetota bacterium
CGCACTGCGAAAAAGTGATCCGTTGATCACCGTCGGGAGTTCGAAGCATCAACCGAGGCAACGGCACGCCACCGGTCGGTTCTTTGGGATCGGTTGGGATGTAGATCCGGTAGATCAAGAAACCCGCGGGGTTTGGAGCTCCCCCTTGCATCTCGCCCGCATAGATGGTGTTGCGAGCCCGCGTGTGCGGAGGGGCCGAGAAGTCCACATATGCCGTGTAAGAACCCGACCGATGCGACCGCGACGCGAACGGGTTGCTGCCGCCCGGGTCGGGTTGGATCTGGTAGTCGGCGATGGAATCGACCGGACGCTGGGCTTCGTCGTACGCGTGGAACGAGAAATAGCGAGCGTTCGGATAACGCCCTCGGACGACCAGCCTGCCGCCGGCGGCATATGGAAGGTGAGCCATCCAGTAAGTCGCGGAGGTGTCGGGAAAGGCGGCGTTGAGGGCGTCCTCGTCGAGAAGCAAGGGCCACGCGCAACCCACGGCCGGTCCGGATCGGACGGCGGCGTGCCCCATAGGTACCAACAACACGGTCAGGATCCCCGCAACGACAACGACCGCCGATCCTCGCTGTTTCACCGCTGCTCCCAGGGGTCCGAGCGTGCCCTTACTCCGCACAGATACCCCTTCGACGCACTCCACGAACGTTCCTTTCCGCGCGCGAGGGCCCCTTTATGCTCCGGCGGCTGAAGAACATGACCGCCGAGGAGACGAACGCATGCCGGGAATAACCCCGACCGACCTGTACGAGCTCACCTGGAGCGGAGATCCACGTATCTCACCCGACGGAGCAGCGGTTGCTTACGTCGTAACCACGCTCGATGCAGAGACCAACGACTACCGCTCCGCGCTGTGGCTGGCGCGCCTCGACGGATCCGGCGAGCCCCGGCAGCTGACGAAGGGTGACAAGCGAGATTCGGAGCCGCGCTGGTCCCCCGACGGAACGCGACTGGCATTCACCTCGACGAGGGACAAGGAAACGGCGCAGCTTTACGTCCTCGACCTGTCCAAAGGCGACTCCGAGTTGGACGCCGCGAGCGTCCGCCGGCTGACGGATTTCGAAGAGGACGTCACCTCCGCGAAGTGGTCCCCAGATTCGAGTCGCATCGCTTTCGAGGCGCGCGACCGGGACGAGGCTTATACAGAGAAGAAGGACGAGCGACGCGCTCCTCGGCGGATCACGAGACTGCAGTACAAGCTGGACAACGTCGGGTGGACAACCGACCGCCGGCAACACATCTTCGTCGTTGATGCATCGGGTGATAGCGAACCCGTTCAACTCACCGGCGGGGACTTCGAAGACGCGGACCCCGATTGGAGCCCCGACGGTGCGCTGATCGCTTTCGTGTCCGGTCGCCACGCCGACTGGGACATAGATCCTCACGTCGATGTCTACGCGGTTTCATCTGATGGAGGCGATCCTCGACTTCTCGTTGCCGGCGGCGACGGGATCTCAAGCAAACCGTGTTGGTCGCCCGATGGTCAAAGGATCGCGTTCGAATACACACCGGACGTGTCGACCGATCCTCATCATGGTCAGATAGCGCTGGCGTCCGCTACGGGCGGCGATTTCCAACTGCTTACAACTCAGCTGGACCGCAACTGTGTCGTCTATCCCTCGGTTCGCGGCCCCGTCTGGGAGGGCGATGCGATCTTGTTTCTGATCGAGGATCACGGCAACGTTCATCTCTATTCGGTGGATGCGGGCGAAGGCGTTCCACGGGCCATCACTTCGGGTGACTGTTGGATAACCGGTTTCGACGTTCAAGGATCGACAACAGTGGTAGCGCGCACCGACGCGCAGCTTCCCGGGGAAGTCTTCGTCGGAGAGCAGATGCTCACCCAACACTCCATCGCATTCACCAAAGGGCGTGAGCTGATCGCGCCCGAGAGATTCACCGCAAAGTCGGCCGACGGCACTGAAGTCGAGTCGTGGATCGTTCGGCCTGTTGGATTACAGGACGGCAAGAAGTACCCGGTGCTGCTGCTGATCCACGGTGGTCCATTCACTCAATACGGCAACAAGTTCTTCGATGAGTTCCAGGTTCTTGCCGCTGCGGGGTACGCAGTCGTCTACTGCAACCCCCGAGGCTCTTCTGGCTATTCGGAGGACTGGGGCCGGGCCATTCGGGGGCCCGTCGCGGACGGGCCGGGGTGGGGCACCGTGGACTACGAAGACGTGATGGCAGCGCTGGACACCGCGCTCGACCGATACGAATTCTGCGATCCCGATCGACTGGGCGTTACCGGTGGCTCGTACGGCGGCTACATGACTTCGTGGATCGTCTCGCACACGGACCGGTTCACCGCAGCTTGCTCGGAACGGGCCGTCAACAACTTCCTTTCCGAATATGGGTCCAGCGACATCGGTTGGTGGTTCAAGGCATATGTAGGCGCGTCGGCGTTCGAAGATCCGGAGACGATGCTCAAGATGTCGCCGTCTACCTATGCGGGCGACATCCACACACCGCTCTTGATCCTGCATTCGGAGAACGACCTGCGCTGCAACGTCGAGCAAGCGGAGCATCTCTTTACGACCCTCCGTCTCTTGAAACGAGAGGTCGAATTCGTGCGGTTCCCCGGCGAGAGCCACGAGCTGTCACGCTCGGGCTCGCCGGTTCACCGAGTGATGCGTTTCGAGATCCTTCTCGATTGGTTCGATCGCTATCTGAAACCCACGAACTAGCTCGAGCTGCCGAAGCGCAGCCGCGGACGAACCAGTCGGTAGACGAGGAAGCCGAAGCCCATCAGGACGAGCACGGGAATCAGGAAACCTGCCGTCACCACTACGCCCGATACGACATTCATCGCGACGTCTCTCGCGTGCGCCCAAGCTCGAGCAAGAGTCGATACGGGTCTCGCTGGAGCGACTCCCGCTTCCGCCAGTGCAACCGAGATGGTGCTGAAGGCGGTCTCGTTGTTCAGATAACGGATCCGGCCCTTGAGCCGCTCGATCGTCAGTTGCACGCCTTCGAGCTGCTGCTGAACCCGGATCGTGTCCTCGATCGACTGAGCCCTGTCCATCAGGCGTAGCAACACTTGCTCTTGCGCGCTCGCGTTCTTAAGTCTCGCCTGCAGATCGATGAACTCCTGGGAGACATCGTGTCCGCTGACCGATTGTCTCGTGACGTGACCGAGCTGCTCGAGCTCGGACAGCGTTGCCTCGAATTCTGACGCCGGAACCCGGACGGTGACCGAACCACCTTTGGCATCGGTTCCGCCGAAGTCGGTCGAGACGACGAAACCCCGGTGGCCTTCTGCCGTCGATCCGATCGAGTGAACGGCATCTTGTATGTGGCCGCGGTCGACACGCAAGGCCAGGGAGGCGTTCTTGATCACGCGGGGCCCGATCTCCGGGAGAGCTGACGTGCTGCCCGAAGCGCTGTCCGCGTATGGAGCTAGCGCGTTCGTTTGCGCGCTGGTCCCTTGGTTTATCCCGTCGAAGGTGTCCGACCCCGCCACTTCGTGTGAGCCCGAACGTGCCACTAGGCCCTTTTGGACAGAACCACCGCCGCCGGCGTTCAGCTCGGCCGAGGATCCGCCTCCACCCGCACACGCAGTCAGCCCCGCGATCACGATCGACATCCCTACCGCGAACCACTTTGCTTTTGTCATGTGAATCCCCCTTTTCCCTGGGCCCACCCGCGCGCCGCGCTGGCGCCTTCGGGCCCCCTTTCCTTGGGCCCACGGCGCGCTGCGCTAGCGCCTTCGGGCCCCCCATACCTGCCTTACGTGACCACTCCTTGCGCGCTTGTCTGGTCAGACGGATGACATCGCGATTGCGTTCCCGACAAGACGGCTAACCTTCGGCGCATGAGCTCGACGACGCTTGACCGCCCGTCGCGACTCGCCACGTGGCGTCAGATCGTGGGCACGTGTGGGTGCTCCGATCCGAAACACCTCGACCCTGTCGGCAAGATCTTGTTGATCACGCGCGCGTGCGTTCAGCCCATGACGCTTACTTCGATTGCGATCGCGGGTCTTCTTGCAGCTCGGTCACCCGCATTCGAAGGGTGGTGGTTCGCGCTTGCAGCGATCGGATCGGTCGTTGCCCACGCGTCGAACAACATGATCAACGACTATTTCGATCTCACCGAAGGACTGGACGATGCCCAATACCCAAGGGCTGAGTACGCGCCGCACCCGGTGCTGTCTGGTGCGATCAGCAAGAACGGCTTACGGCAAGCCATCCTGGCATCGAACGCGATCGATGCCGTCATCATGGTCGTGCTTGCCGTCGCTCAGGGCTGGCCGATAATCGCATTCGCTTTAGCGGGGCTCTTCATCAGCGTTTTCTATGTCGCGCCTCCTCTTCGATTGAAGGCGCGCGGGCTGGGCGAGCCGAGCGTCGCTCTGATCTGGGGCCCGATCATGGTCGGCGGCACCTATTACGCGGCCGTCGGCCACCTTCCGGGAACGGTGCTCCTTGTTTCGATCCCTTACGCCTTGCTGGTGACGACCGTGCTGATGGGCAAACACATCGACAAGCTTCCCTGGGACCGCGCAGCTCATATCCGTACGTTGCCGGTGCTGCTAGGAGACGAAAGGTCTCGTGCGATCACCAGACTGTTGATGGCTGGGTTCTACGTGTCGATCGCGGTGCTCGTGTTGACCGGGGAACTGGATGCGTGGACGCTGGTCGCGTTTGCCGCTCTGCCGTCCTTCTCGAAAGCAGCGCGCACGCTCAGCAGACCCAAACCCGATCAACCGCCACGTAGATATCCCTTGTGGCCGCTCTGGTACGGGCCCTGGTCTTTCGTTCACGCGCGAAACGCGGGCGCGCTGTTCGTCGTTGGACTTGCAGCCGGTGCGCTGTGGCCGGTGACGCTGAGACTCTAGGCGACTTCGACGAACAAGGACTCGAGCCCTCGGAGAGTCACCGTTGAGCGGCGCTGTGGGGGCCGGTCGGCAAGTCGCATGTTCGGCAATCGGTCGGCCAGCGCGCCGATCGCGATCTGGCCTTCGAGCCGCGCCAGAGATGCACCCAAGCAGAAATGCGGACCGGCACTGAAGGCGAGGTGCCGGTTGTCCGCTCTCGAGATGTCGAGGCGATCTGGATCGCGGAATTGCTGCGGGTCGCGATTGCCGGCCCCCAAGATGCACACGATCTCGTGGTTCTTCGACACGTGATGGCCGTCTATCTCCAGATCTTCCAAGGGGATCCGCGCGGCGAATTGGACGGGACTGTCGTATCGCAGCAGCTCTTCGATCGCACTCTTGATCAGACTTGGCTCTTTGGTTAGGCGATCCCATTGATCCGGGTTCTGAAGGAGCGCAAGCATGCCGTTCGAGATGAGGTTCACCGTCGTTTCGTGGCCGGCAACAAGCAAGAGAGTCAACGTAACCAGCAGCTCTTCCTCGGACAGCTTGTTGCCTTCGTCCTCGGCGACGATCAGAGCAGTAAGAAGGTCGTCTTGCGGATCTGTTCTGCGAGCGGCAAGCAAGTCGCGGAAGTAATCCTTGAATGCGTCGCCGGATGACAGCGCGCGCTCGATCACCTCTTGAGTGACGATCGGATCCAGCGTTTGGACCAGATCGCGCGACCACTTGCGGAAGATCTCTTGATCCTCAACCGGCACGCTCAATAGATCGCAGATGATCGCGACGGGGAGTGGATAAGCGAGCTCCGCGACGAGATCCATCTCGCCCTTTTCGCTGCCCCGGGAGACCAGATCGTCGACGACCTCGACGATCCGCGATCTCAGATGCTCGATCCGGCGAGCCGTGAAGGCTTTGTGCACCAGATTGCGAAGCCGATCGTGATCGGGAGGATCGAGGAAAAGCATCGAGGGTTGGCGCTCTTCCAACTGCTGAGCCGGCCCTTGAGTGATTTCGAAAGGCAATTCGACATTGCGGAAATCGCTCGACATCGCGGGGTCGCGCAGCACGCGCGTGATGTCGGCGTGCCGAGTGAGTAGCAGTCCACCAAAGGGGCTTTGGTGGACTGGGTCGGAATCGCGAAGCCTCTTGTAAGTGGGGTATGGGTTCGCGTGGACCTCAGGATCGAACGGATTGAAGAACCAATCGTCGTTCGTTTCGACGAGATCCATCTCGGTTTCTGCGCTCACTACTCAATCGTAGGCGAGGAACCTCCGATGGTCTTCCGGCGAGAGTCCGAGATCTTTAGGCCTCGGCTTTGATCTTTCCGCTCATGAAGACGATCCAAGGTGCGCGGTAGGTGACGCGAACCGTTTGGCCCTCGGGGACGTGGACGTTGATCGACGCGCTGCCGGCTTCCTTCACGAACAGGTACTTGAAGTAGATCGTGACCGAATGGTCTCCCGCGGTCGTCGGGAAGAATGCTTCGCCCCACTTCGCCTTTTGAGCGTTTCCGTCGACCACGATCGTCGGCTGAAAAAAGAACAGGATGAACTGGAGGAAGAAGAAGCTCGTTTTCACAGAGATACCGGTGGTGCTTTGAGACATGACGCTGCCTTTCTCGATCGTGAATGGGCTTGGCACTCGCCGTTGAGCGAAAGCCACGGTAACTCTCAAAGAGGGCTCGGGTGCGGACTTCCGACGTTTCCCAGGTCGAGGGGCGGATGACGGCGTCCGGTTGTAGCCTCACCGAGAATGAAGAGTCGTCGATCCGGCGACCGGCTTCCGGCTAAGTGGGCGGTAGCTGCAGTCGTTGGAGCCATCGCGATCCTGCCCGTGATCCAAGCGGGTGCTTCGAGCCGCCTGGGTCGAAGAGAAAAACCACGCGTTCTCCGCGTAGGTACGTTCAACGGCATCAAGGGGCAGTTCAAATCGATCCAGGCAGCGGTGGATCAAGCTCGCCCAGGTGACTGGGTCCTGGTCGGGCCCGGCGACTATCACGAGCGCGGCTCGCTCGATAAGGAGCTGCCCGCGGGTGTGTTGATCCGCACGGCCGGAATCCATCTGCGCGGCATGAACCGCAACAAGGTGATCGTCGACGGCACCAAGAAAAAGGGCAAGCGATCTTGCAGAGCGGGAAGCAAAGCGCAGTTCCTCGGCCCCCGGCTCGGCAAGCACGGTCATGCGGGGATGAACGGAGTCGTTGCGTACAAGGTCAGCGACGTCACGATCGAGAACCTGACGGTCTGCAATTACCTCGTCACGAAGGCCGGAGACACGGGAAACGAGATCTGGTTCAACGGAGGCGACGGCTCGGGCAAGATCGGGATGCACGCTTACAGGGGCTCGTACCTGACGGCGTCGTCGACCTACGCGCACGGCTTCGGCACTCCGCGGGCGGAGTACGGGATCTTCGTCAGCAACGCCGACGGGCCGGGATTGCTCGCTCACACGTACGCGAACAATCAAGGGGACGCCGCGTACTACGTCGGAGCTTGCCCCGACTGCAACATCGTCATCGACGATGCGCACGGTCAGAACAGCGCGCTTGGCTACTCCGGAACGAACTCGGGGGGTCACCTGATCGTTCAGAACTCCGAGTTCGATCACAACAAGACCGGATTCACCACCGACTCGGAGAACAACGACGACAAGCCGTCGCCGCAGGATGGCATCTGCCCCGGTAACGACAAAGGCCCGACCGGCAGCAGCTCGTGCTGGGTGTTCAGGGACAACTATGTTCACGACAACAACGACCCCAACGTTCCGGGCGTCGGAAGCGGGCTGGCGGGAGCTGCGCCGGTCGGCACCGGTGTCCTCATCGCCGGGGGCCGCACCGACACCGTCTGGCACAACCGGATCGTGAACAACGGCTCGTGGGGGATGTTGATTGTCGACTCTCCCTATCAAGGAACTCCGCCCCCGGGCGCAACTTGCCAAGGGGGGGTGCCTGCCGGGAACGACACTTGCTACTACGGGGCGTGGGCCAGCGAGGTTGCGCACAACACGTTCGAGCACGATGGCTACTACGGGAACCCGACGAACGCAGACATCGGGATGGCTACGCAAGCACACGACCCGGGCAACTGCTTCCACGATGACACCGACAAGGATGGAGTCACCAGCGACCCGCCCATGATCGAAGGTCCGCCATACGACACATGCGGGCAACCGAACGGTGGAGACCTAGGTCCACTTGCCGCCGAAGTGCTGTGCGCGACGCAGCTACTCGCGCCGTGCCCCACCAATCCGGCCGCCGACTACCCGCGGCCCACGAAGTTGAAGCTGATGCCGATCCCCCACGAGGCGACGATGCCCGACCCGTGCAAAGGAGTTCCTGCTAACCCCTGGTGCCGTTGAATATGGGCCCCCCGCGCCAGCTCAGCCAACCGGGATGGGCACGAGTGTGGATAGAACTTCGTGGGCGTGCGCGCGCAATTCCGCATCGGCGACGTCAAGAACCCCTAGGCGAAGGCAATCGAATAGCCCGATGTATGACAGGTAAAGCATCAGCGCGCGGCGGCGGGCTCGAGGCCTGCTGAGACCCAGCTCAACGTAGGTGTCGGTGAAATAGCGGAGTCGACGCTCCGTCACTCTCTTAATGATGGGCCGCACGAGAGGGTGCGTTGCAGACGCCATCAAGGCCGCATCGCGTGCTCCCCCCGCCTGGTCGGCGAACGCCGCGGCCAGCACCGCCCGCAATCTCTCGCCCGCATCAGGGACGAGCTGAAGACGCTCGATCACCGCTTCGGTTTGAGACAGTTCCCAATCTTCCAGGGCGGCAACGATGAGAGCGTCTCGCGTTGGGAAGTGATGGTAGAAGCTGCCCTTAGTTGCCCGTAGGCGCACGGCGAGCTTTTCGATGGCCACCGCGGCCACCCCTTCTTCGATGATCGTCTCCATAGCGGCGTCAATCCAGTCGGCGCGGGAGAGAGACGGTTTCGACCGGCCGCCCACTCGCCCCTGTCTTGACGTCTGTGTTGCCATACGCTAACGTATCCTCTCCATACGGCTGCGTATCCTAACACCGGGAGGCCCCCGAATGCGAGCACTGTTTACCGTTCAGCCCTCGACCGGCCATCTCCACCCTCTTGTCCTCGTGGCTCAGGCGCTGACGGATGCGGGACACGATGTAGTCGTCTGCTCTTCGCCCTCATTCCGTGACGAGGTAGAAGCGTTCGGCCTCACGCACATCGACACTGGGCTCGACTGGGTCACATCCGACCACTCAACCTGGACGGCTTTTCCTCCGATGCCACCCCCCGGTCCGGAGTTCGCGGCATTCGTCGTCACGGTATTCGCCGACATCACCACTCAACACATGGTTCCGGACGTGCTCGACATCGCGGGCGACTGGAAACCCGACGTGATCATTCGAGAGTCCATGGAGTATGGCGGCTGCCTGGCCGCCGAAGCCCTCGGCATCCCGCACGTTTCGATCGGAGGCAACGGATACTCGGCGGTCGATTCGCCGGATGTCCATTACTTCCCCGGTAACCGTCGCATGGTGGCCGAATCAATGGCTCGCCACCGCGAGCACCTCGGGCTTGAACCCGACCCGGAGAACCTCATGCCGTTTCGCTCACATCATCTCTGCTTCACACCCCCAGAGTGGGATGGGAAGGATGTCAAAAGACCCCCCAACATTCGGTTCCTCCGCCACACCAACGCAGAGCTATCAGGCTCGTCACTCCCAATGTGGATGAACGAGCTTTCCGACCGCCCGACCATTCTTGCGAGCCTGGGGACCGTCTTCAACAGCACGCCGGGAGTGCTCGAGGCCATCATCGATGGGCTTGCCGACGAACCGGTGAACCTCATCGTCTCCATAGGCCCCGATCAAGACCGTTCGCGCTTCGGATCGCAGCCGCCGAACGTGCGCCTCGAGTCCTACGTCCCTCAGTCGCAGATCCTTCCCCACTGCGACCTCTTCATCAACCACGGGGGTTTCAATGGCATCAAGGAATCCTTGATCGCGGGCGTTCCCATGTTGGTCATACCGATCACCGCGGATCAGCCTTACTGCGGCCAGCGTTGCGCGGCTCTCGGAGTAGCCGAGGTCGTCGGGCCTGATCAGCGCACACCCAGTGCGATCAAACAGGGTGCGCTGCGCGTGCTCCAGGGAACCGATTTCAAGTCGAACGCCGCGACCTTCAGAGATCGAATGATGGAACTTCCCGGTCCGGAGCACGTGGTCGAGCTTCTGGGAGAGATGACACTGCACAACACAAGCCAACAATCCGCCAGTCGATAGTCCGCTCAAGGATACGCGTTGCTGCAAGCGACGTGAAAGAAGGGAGAACGATGACCCGACGACAGAATCTCAACAATGCGACGGGATCAGAGTCCGCTGTAAGCGGAGGTTTGAACGAGCGTCGCGCCACGGTGGCAGGAATCTCTATGCGATGGTTCGAGTCGAGCGGCAATGGGACACCGGTGGTTCTGCTACACGGGATCCCTACTTCGCCCCTCTTGTGGCGACAGGTCGTGCAACAGCTAGAAGGATGTCGCGTATTCGCGTGGGAGATGGTCGGGTATGGAGGATCGTGGTCGGTAGAGGACGACAAAGATATATCAGTGCGGGCACAGGCCTCGTATCTTCAGACCTGGCTGGACGATCAGCGGTTGGATGACGTGATTCTGGTTGGGCACGACCTCGGTGGAGGAGTTGCTCAGATCGCCGCCGTCCAAGCGCGTCAACGCGTAGCGGGCATCGTCCTGGCGAATTCGATCTCTTACGACTCATGGCCACTACCCAGTGTCAAGGCAATGCGCGCGATGGGAAGCCTCGTCGGCAAGCTCCCGCGGTCGATGTTTCGCCGGCTCTTGGGCGGCTTCCTGAAGAGCGGTCACGAGGACGCGGCCATCGCTTCAGAGTCAATCGACACACACTGGCGTTACTACGATCGTAAGGACGGCGCGGCTACGTTCGTGCGTCAGATCCGCTCGCTCGATGCCGCGGATACGTTGTCCATAGCGCCGAAGCTGCCGGAGCTCCACATCCCCGGGCGGGTTGTGTGGGGTGCCGACGACAAGTTCCAGAAGCTCCGATACGGCGAACGGCTCGCGAGAGACCTCGGCCTAGAGCTTGACGTCATTGCCGGCGGCAAACAC
>JBHELU010000113.1:0-2705 GCA_046262955.1 Actinomycetota bacterium
GGAGGGCCAGAGTGGGTGGTTGCGCGTGACCAGCGACGAGGGCAAGGGAGCAACCTTCACGTTCGGCTTGCCTATCTCGACGCCTGACATCGGTCCCGCGGATGTTGGGTAGGTTCACCCTGATGGATCGCGAATGGGTAACCAAAGCTGCCGCCACAGCAACGAAGCTCGGGAAAGCCGCGGTGGTGCAAACCAAGAACGCGGCGGCCACATCTGCTCCATACATAAAGAAAGGAGCGGCTGCGGCCGTCCAGGGCGCTCAGGCAGCGGCCCCCAAGTTGAAAGAAGGAAGCACCAAAGGGCTCGCCATCCTTCGCAAGCACCCAGAGCTCATCCCCATCGCAGCAGGGCTTGCTATCGCTGTCGGGCCAGAGCTGGCGATCGGGAGTGCCGCCATCGAAGGCTCCGCTCTACTTGCGAGCGCGCTGTTCAAGATCTGGGATGAGTACTCGGGCAAAGAAGACGCCAAGCTCACGAAAGATGAGCACCGCGCTCTTCAAGACTTCACCCAGAAGCTGAAGGCTCGCCGGAGCAGCTGATGCGGCCGGTCGCGATCGTTCAACACGAGTCCTCGGTACCTCCCGGCTCCATCGCCGACGCTTTAACGGTAGCCGGGATCGAGCATTACGTATTCGAAGCGTGGCACGAAACGCAGTGGCCTACGCCAGATGACGTAAGCGCACTGATCGTGTTGGGCGGAACGATGAACGTCGACGAGCTCGAGCGCTACCCGTTCTTGCGAACGAGCCGCGAGCTGATGACCGCGACGATCGAGCGTGGAGTGCCGACCCTCGGCGTGTGTTTGGGCTCGCAGATGATGGCTCGGATCCTGGGCGCCGAGGTATTTCGAGCGTCTCCGCGCAATGCGCTGTTCTCGCCACTCGACGTAAGCGACCGAGACGATCCAGTCGTTGCCCCCTTCGCGAACGGCACGCCGGTTCTGCAGTTCCACGAAGACACTTTCAAGGTCCCCTCGGATGCGGTTCCCTTGGCAACGAGCACGTCGAGCGGGCTCGCACAAGCCTTCCGCTACGGCGAGAACGCGTATGCGATCCAGTTCCACTTCGAGGTCGACAGGGCAATCATCGAAGCCTGGTGCGACGAGATCGGTGAGCGATCGCTCAAAGACGATTGGGGCACCACCAAACAAGAGCTGCTCGCGCAGGCCGACCGGTATATCGAACATCAATACGCGGCGGGCATGCAGTTGCTCTCGAGCTTTATCGGCACGACGACAGCCGTTCGGAACTAATCCAGTCAAAAAAAGGGCGCCGCATAAAGCGGCGC
The DNA here is from genome assembly GCA_046262955.1 of Actinomycetota bacterium. Taxonomy (GTDB): domain Bacteria; phylum Actinomycetota; class CADDZG01; order CADDZG01; family WHSQ01; genus JALZGD01. The sequence continues at coordinate 1,288 of JBHELU010000113.1, forward strand.
CCTTTCAACTGCTTTGTATGTCAGATCGCTGAATTCTGCAGCACCGGAACCTCGATGGCGGTGATCTTCAGGTTGAAGAACTTCGTATCGGTTGTGGTGCCCGTTGAGTCGCTACACGTGACGTCGAACTCTCCCGCCGACGTGAAACTGTGCACCACGTTCATCGAGATGGTCGATTGCGAGTTCGGTGCCACCGTCGCGGCCGATGTGTCGAAATCACCTTCGGCTGCCGTACGGCACACGATGAAACGTGCTCCCGACGCGTCGTTCTCCAGGGTCAGTTTCGCGAACGCAACAAAGTGGCCCTTGGGAACCTGGAGCTTGCCTATCTGGTTCGCCGACGACTCCGGCGGCGTAGCGCCGGGGATATCCGCGGGCCCGTTCTTGTATCCCGCGTATCCGCCCGACACCCCCTGGATCTTGTGCAGCGTCTGGGGCCAAGTACCCCGCACCGCGCCGGCGGCGGGACCCGCTACCAGAGCCGCGGCGAGCGCTGCGCTCAGTGCCACCGTGATGATGCCCGAGCTTCTCTTTCCCATATCGACCTCCCGTCTTCTGACTGACGGATGGGAGGCGTAACGACGGACGTTACGTTTGTGAAATAGGAGGTCGCACCCCCGGTGAGGCTTCTAGGGCGTCCGATCGTCGAGCCGCCGCGTGACTTTCTTTTACGAGCGCTCGGTAAGGATCTGACGGATCTCTTTCGTGAGGGCCGCAACCTGCTCGGTGAGGGCCTTGTCTTGCGAGGTCAGATCGGTGTTGGACTGCAGCAACTCGCGCAGACTGTCGGTCTCGGCCTTGATCGCGCTGACATTCGCGTCGGCCCGTTCGGCCTGGCGCGTGTGCAGCTCTTCGTCAATCTGCATCTGGATCTTGTCCCGATCGGCTTGGCGAGTCTGCGCGAGCAAGATCAAGGGCGCCGCGTAAGCCGCCTGCGTCGAAAACGCAAGATTCAGCAAGATGAATGGATAGGGGTCCCACCGAAAAGCGAACGCGATGCTGTTAACGATGATCCACGCGATCACAACGATGCTCTGGCCGATGATGTACCGAGGGGTCCCGAAGAATCGGGCTGCGCGTTCGGCCGCCTCACCGAACTTGTCTTCGCCGAAAACGCGATGCGTCATGGACTGTTCGGGCATCACGCCGACGTTACATCCGCCCCCCCCGACGAACCCGGTTATCGTGTAGTGATGGCCGACTGGAACGCCAACATCATCGAAGAGTTCCGCTCGAACGAGGGCCGCGTCGGCGGACCGTTCGAGAACCAACCGCTTCTCCTGCTCCATCACCGAGGCGCCAAGTCCGGGCAGGAGCGCGTGAACCCGCTCGCCTTTCAGAAGCTCGACAACGGCTACGCGATCTTTGCTTCGAAGGGGGGCCACCCGACCAACCCCGATTGGTACTCCAACCTGATC
>JBHELU010000114.1:0-4153 GCA_046262955.1 Actinomycetota bacterium
CCTCCTCACCGGCTGGCCATACGCCACGAGGGCTGGGTATCGGGGACTGGTGAGATCTTCCTGACGCCGGCCGGTCTCAACAAGACCTATGTGTTCTGGCGAGAAGAGCTCGAGCCGCCTCTAGGTATGGCGGGCGCCATCGGGATCCGAGCGTTTCGACCCCTGATGCGCCGCATCTTCGCCAGGGACCTGGGAGTGCTCGCTCGACTGGCAAGCAAAAAGAGGATGGGCTAAGAGCGCGCCGAACACATACGCATGAGGCGGGTCGTTGCGATCGTGATGCTCGGCTTGTTGTCGTTGTCGGTTGTTGCCGGCGCGGCGTCCGCATCCAATCGCAAGAACGTCGATCCGAGACTCGATGTCCTCGCTCACTTCCAATTCTTCGGCGGCACCGAAGTCGCGTTCGCCGGTCATTACGCGTACGTTGGACAAATGGACGGAAAGACCGATCGTAGTCAGCTACCGGATCAAGGCGGCGTTCGTATCTACGATGTGTCCGGTCGCTCGCCTCAGCTGGTCTCGACGGTTCATTGCCCGGGCAACGACAACGACGTCGAAGTGATCCATCCAGGCCTGATCGCGTTGGGGTACGCAACCAACAGGTGCGCGGCGGGTCAAGGGCTAACCCTGATCGACGTGAGCCATGCGGCTCACCCGCGTCTCCTCGGCCACGTGAACGTGCCGAGCTCTCACACGATCACCCCCTATCCGGGTAAGTCACTGCTGTATGTCTCGCCGGGTGGACTTGCATACGCGGGCGGTCCCGAACAAATCGTCGACGTTTCGGATCCCCAAGCTCCCAAGGTCGTCGCTACCTTCCCAACCGATCAGAATGGCTGCCACGACTTCTCGTTCCACGTCGATGCGAAACAGAAGCTCGGCTTCTGCGCCGGCGAGAGCGGGGTGTTCATCTTCGATGTGTCCGACCCCCTGAAGCCGGTCCTGCTTAGCCGGATCGTCAATCCCGCGATCCAGTTCGGCCACTTCGCTATGGCGAGCCCCAACGGCAAGGTCCTCGCGGTGAACGACGAAGCTTTCGTTGCGCACGACTGCTCGACGGGGCAGAGCCCGACCGGTGCGGTGTGGTTCTACGACATCACGGACACCGCGATGCCGAAACCGATCGGACACTTCTCGCCGCCGCGCGGCCCCCAGATGGTCGGGTCTTATGTGGGGTGGACGCAGTCTTGGTGCACTTCGCATCAGTTCGACTGGATCTCCAACAAGTTGCTGGTTGTTCCCTGGTATGCAGGAGGGACCAGCGTCCTCGACGTCGCCGACCCCACGATGCCTCATGAGGTCGCGAGCTACGACCCGAAGAACACGATCTCCTACTCGTCGCAATACGACGATCTGAACGACCGGGTTTTCGTTACCGACATGGAGCGAGGCCTCACGATCCTGGATCTGAACGGAGCGCGCTGAGCTTTTGGCTGCGGTCGTAGTCTCGCCCGCATGCCCGAGACCTCAGACAACCGGTATTACCTAGCAGCACTCGACCTTACTGATCAACGCGTGCTGGTGGTGGGTGGTAACGACGTCGCGGCGGAGAAGGTCGCCGGCCTGCGCGCAGCGGGTGCAGCGGTCGTGGTCGTCGCCCCGTCGATCTCGGGTGAGGTCGAGGCGCTACTGAGTGAGCACGTGCAGTGGGTCGAGCGTGATTATCAGAGCTCGGACCTCGACGGTTGCATGCTCGCGATAGCGACGACTGGAGACGACTCGACCGGGCAAGCTGTCGCACGCGACGCAAGATCCCGAAACATGCTGGTGAACGTCGCCGACGTGCCTGCTTTGTGCAACTTCATCTTGCCGGCGATCGTGCGGCGGGGGCCGATCGCAGTGGCCGTGTCGACAGCCGGTGCGAGCCCGGCGCTCGCGCAAAGGATCCGGCGCGAGATCGGTGACATGGTCGGGCCCGCCTACGCGGATCTTGCAGCCGAGCTCGAAGCCCTGCGCGAGTGGGCGAAAGAGTCACTGCCCACGTACGAAGCCCGCAAGGCGTTCTTCGATTCGATCGTCAATGGGTCTCCCGATCCGATCGAAGTGTTGAGCACCGGCGGGCGCGATCGATTGCTCGAGACGATCGAAGCAGCGAAAGCCGACGCGATGGGGGCCGCGCAATGACCCGGATCGTCAACCTCGCCGACTTCGAGCCTCTGGCGCGTGAGGCTATGGAGCCCAGCGCGTTCGACTACTACTTCGGTGGAGCCTGGGACGAGATCACCCTTCGCGACAACGTTGGCGCGTTCGACCGCTACAAGCTGCGACCGCGAGTGCTGGTCGACGTGTCGGCGATCGACATGTCCGTGGAGTTGCTTGGTACACGCGTGTCGATGCCTTTGGGCCTGGCCCCCACGGCTCTGCAAGAGCTTGCCGATCCAGAGGGCGAGGTCGCGACGGCTCGCGCGGCTAGGTCCGAGAACACGTTGATGTGCCAGTCGACTATCTCGAGCAGATCGCTCGAGGACGTGGCGGCGGTCGGAGCGCCGCGCTGGATGCAACTGTACGTCTTCACCGATCGTGGTCTTTCCGAGAACCTCGTCAAGAGGGCCGAAGCCGCCGGGTTCTCGGCTCTCGTAGTGACGGCAGACCTCCCGGTTCCGGGATACCGGGAGCGCGACGCGCGCAACCACATGCCGATCCCGCCCAACCAAGCGCTCGGCAACTTCACCCACATCGAGACCGAAGGCGAGCTGCTGCCTTTCATCGCGGGCCTGAACGATCCCTCCATCACGTGGGACGACCTGGCCTGGTTGCGCGGCATCACCACGCTGCCGATCGTGCTCAAAGGGATCCTTACCGCCGAAGACGCGCGTCTGGCGGTCGAGCACGGTGTCGACGGCATCGCGGTTTCCAACCATGGGGGGCGCCAGCTGGACCGCGTACCGGCTTCGGTCGACGTGCTCGCCGAGGTCGTCGAAGCGGTCGACGGCCGCGCTGAGGTCTACCTCGACGGGGGCGTGAGACGGGGGACCGACGTGCTCGTTGCTCGCGCCCTTGGTGCGAAAGCGGTCTTTTTCGGGCGGCCTTACTTATGGGCACTCGCCGCGATGGGCGAGAAGGGCGTACGCATCGCGCTGAAGATCATGAAGACCGAGATCGGGATCGCGATGGCCTTGCTAGGAACGCCGAAGCTGGCGGGCATCCGGCCGGGCCACGTGACGGTGAGGTCAGGCCAGTAGGTCGGCGATCCGGCCGATGCCTTCGATCAGGTCGTCGTCGGCCAGCGCGTAGCTCAGTCGCATGTAACCGGGAGCTCCGAAGCCATCTCCGGGGACGATCGCAACCTTTGCTCGATCGAGGATCAGCTCGGCGAGCTCGCCACTCGAGTTTGCAACCGGGCCCCCGATCGACCGGCCAAGGACTCCCTCGAACGACGGGAAGCAGTAGAACGCCCCCTCGGGCTCGTAACAGAAGACGCCCTCGATCTCGTTCAGCATCTTGTGCATCGTCGTTCGCCGGCGATCGAACGCCTCGCGCATCATCTCGGCCGCAGCCAGGTCACCGGTAACGGCGGCGAGCGCGGCGGCTTGAGCGACGTTGGACACGTTCGAGGTCGCGTGTGACTGCAGGGAGTTCGCGGCGGCGATGACGTCGGCGGGTGCGATCAGCCAGCCCACCCGCCATCCGGTCATCGCGTAGGTCTTGGCGACACCGTTGGCAACGATGCAGTGGTCGGCGAGCTCGGGGACCTGGACGGGCATGGAGGTGAAGCGGGCATCGCCGTAGACGAGGTGCTCGTAGATCTCATCGGTCAACACCCACAGGTCGTGCTCGGCGGCCCATTTCCCGATCGCGGCGACCTCTTCGGGCGGATAGACCGCGCCGGTGGGGTTGGACGGGGACACGAACAGCAGGACCTTCGTCTTGGGCGTTCGAGCGGCCTCCAACTGCTCGACCGACACGCGGAATCCTGTGTCCTGGGTCGTCGGCAACGCAACGACACTGCCCCCCGCCAGCCGGATCACTTCTGGATAGCTCACCCAATAAGGAGCCGGCACCAAGACCTCGTCTCCGGGGTCGAGGATCGTCATGAACGCGTTGAAAAGCGCGTGCTTCCCGCCGTTCGACACGAGGACCTGCTCGGGCGCGACCTCGTAACCGGAGTCGCGAGCGGTCTTGCGAGCGATCGCGGCGCGCAGCTCCGGAAGCC
>JBHELU010000115.1:0-8109 GCA_046262955.1 Actinomycetota bacterium
GACCAGGCAGGCTTCGACCTGCTGAGCGGAGGGATCTCCTTGTCGAAGGGCAACCTCGTGTTCAGCGTTACTGAAGCGAACATGCCCCCGACGGGTGGATTCCCCGAAGGTGCTCGCTTGGTCTGGGGAATGACCGTCGACGGCAAGGAGTACCGCTGGACCGTGAAGAGCCAGGACATCGGCAAGCCCGACATTGTTGGCGGCGGCAGCGGGACCGAGCGCATCGGCAAGGTGTACGCGAACGGCGAGTTCAGGCTCGAATCGTGCGCCGATGAAGCGACTCCTGCCATCACGCTGATCAACTGCGGTGCAGTTGCTTACGCCGACGGCAAGTTCGATCCCGCAACCAAAACCATCACTTGGTCTGTTCCGGCGAAGACCCTGAAGGCAACGGCCGGTTCGGTTATCGGACCGGGGACTACCGGGGCCGCTGCATCAGGTTGTGTCATCTGCTGGGTGTCCCACTACGCGGAACGCTCGCTCACGCCGTACACGATCATCGATTCGGCTGGGTGGGGAACGACCTACACCGTTCCAAAGAAATAGCAACACTCTTCACTCTGTTAGCTTGCCGGGGCCCCACGGGGCCCCGGTTTTTTTGTGGAGGTCGTTGATGACGCTGAAGATCGGCGTGGGTCTGTTCACCGGTCAGATCCCGAAATCGAGCGGGCGCACTTACACGCAGGAGTACGCCGATTGTCTATCGCTCGTCCGCTTGGTCGAGGAGCACGGGCTCGATTCCGCGTGGGTATCCGAGCATCACTTCTCCGAAGATGGCTACCTGCCGTCACTGGTCGTGATGCTCAGCGCTTTCGCTGCGGTGACCTCGCGGATCGAGCTTGGAACGGGCGTTGTGCTTGCCCCCTTCCACGATCCCGTCAGGCTGGCCGAAGACTTCGCCGTTGTCGATCAGCTGTCCGGGGGCCGGGTCATCTGTGGCTTGGGGATCGGATGGCGCGACGAAGAGTTCAGGGCTTTCGATATCGACCCGAAGAGCAGGACGAAGCGCCTGTCGGAGATCGTGACCATCATGCGAGGCGCGTGGGCAGACGATCGCTTGTCGTTCCACGGCAAGTACTACGACTACGAATCGGTTGCTGTCACTCCAAAGCCCGCTCGCGTGCCTCCGATCTTGATCGGCGGATTCGCAGACGCCGCTATAAAACGGGCCGGCCGCATTGGAGATGGCTACATCTCGTCGCGTGCGCAGCCGGAACGCATCCGCGAGGCATTCGAGATGGCCTCCGCAGAGTGGAAGAAAGCAGGTAAGTCGGGAGCTCCGGTTGTGGCGTTACTGCAGAACGCGTTCATCACCGAGGACCCGGAACGAGATTGGCCCTTAGTCGCGGCCGGAGCCGGCCATCAGCTCGGCGTGTATGCCGGGTGGCGAGCCGGAACCGACGTCGAGGGGAAACCGCTCAAGGTGATGCCCCCCGACGGAGACGACCTTCGACGCACAACCGCATTCGGCACGCCGAAAGACGTGGTCGCGTACCTTCGCGAAACCGCGGAATTGCTTTCGAACTATCCAGAGAGCCATCTGATCCTTCGACTCCACTACCCGGGCATGGACGCCGAGCCGGCGGCTCGCGCGATCGAGCTGCTCGGCAAAGAAGTCGCACCCGCGCTACGCACTGGGACCTAGGGACCCTCAAAGCGTGGTTGATCGCCGAGCACGGCCGGGATTGGTCGGCGCCGGCGCGCTTTTCGCGGCCGTCGCGGCGACATTCTTGTGGCTGTACATGCTCGCGGGGCCGTGGCGGCTGGCATCGGGCTTGCTCGACGCGAAAGACGCGCTGAAGCATGCGCAGAACGCGATCGCCAATGGGTCCAACAAAGATGCTGCGTACGAAACGATGGCGGCGCAGGCGGCAGCTCGTCGTGCGGAATTGGGTCTTAACTCGGACAGCCCGGTGTTCGCCCTGGCGGACCTGCAGTCCCGGCTGAAGGGAACGCTGTCGCAGGCAGGGCATCTGGTCGATGCCGCTCACTACTCTTCAGCCGCGGCGGCCGGAACCCTTCACATCGCTCAGAGCGCGCTGCGGGGGCCGAACCGCATCATCGTGCCCGACCCCAGCGATCCGAAAGGCTCCCGCTTCGCCATCGACAAGGTGAAGGCCGTTGCCGGCGAGATCGCAGGAGTCCACTCCAATGTCTTGCACGCACGCGATGCCTTGAAGGCGGTGCAACTGAAGCAACTCCCCCACCGGTTGCGAGACGACGTGACAAAGGCCATCTCGAAGGCCGACAAAACTGACAAGCTTTTGAACGACGCCGAAGCAGGTTTCAGGGTGCTGCCGGCCTTCCTGGGAGAGAACGGCAAGCGCGTGTACGTGCTCGGGATGCAGAATTCGGCCGAGCTGCGAGGCACCGGCGGTTCCTTACTTCAGTTCTCGCTGCTCAATATCACCGACGGGAGACCCCATCTCGAAAAGACGAAGACCGTCTACAACGTCGACCAGAATCGCCAGCAGATCTCGATCCCGCTGCCGGCAGACGCGTGGTACGTGGCAGGGATCCCCGATGCGCAGCGCTTCGGCAACGCGAACTGGTCACCGGACTGGCCGTTCTCGGCCAAACTGACCATCGACTACGCGAGGGCGACCGTCGGCGACCGGTTCCCTCACATCGACGGCATGATCGGCGTAGACCCGACGGTTATCCAGTACACGCTGGACGGAGCCGGGCGGTTCCACACCGCGGGGCACTACATCTCGCCGAACAAGGTCCTTCAACTTCTCCTGTACAGGTTCTATGCGACCTATCCGATAGCGGGCGAGCGACGCGTCGTCCTGCACAAGTTCGTCAGCACTTTCTACGACCACATGTTGCATCCGGCGCACTCGACCGAGCTCGTCAAAGGGATGGGGAACGCCCTCGCTCAGAAACACATGCAGATCTGGTTCGACGATCCTGCCGAGGAAAGCTTTGTGAAACGGATGAAGTGGGACGGCGCGCTGTCCCCCGCCAAGGGCTCCGACTACGTCGATGTCGTCGAACAGAATGTCGGTGGGAACAAGCTCGACTACTTCGCGACTCAGACCGACACGATGCACGTCAAGATCGATGGGACCGACGCGCTCGATTCGACCACCGTGCAGATACACAACGGCGTGTGGCTCCCACAACCCCGTTACTCGATGGGCGACTCCGGTCCCTGGCACCGACCGATGGTGAACGTGTACGTGCCGGACAACGCGCAGCTGCTCGCTCCGCACGCGCCACCGGTCTGTGCCAGTCTCACGCCGTCGGAAACGACGTGCCGGCGGGACACACCCGCTCCTGCGGTGTGGACGGGTGGATCTGTAGCCACGCATCACGAGCTCGGCAAGCAGGTGTGGTCGGGCACTCTCGAGATCGCACCGGATAAGGACGGTTCTATCGGGTACGACTATCGTGTCCCCTCGGTCGTGCGGACGATCGGGAACCGCAGCGTGTATCGCGTGGTGCTGCAACACCAAGCGAAGCTGCATCCCGAGACGATGGACGTAACGCTCGCGCTTCCAACCGGGGCCACCCAGATATCGGCCCCCGGTTGGAAAAAGATCTCGGCGAGCGAGCTCGAGTGGACACACTTGCTCAACAAGGACACAACGTTGGAGGTTTCGTGGCGCACCTAAGAAGCGTGATCCTGGCCGCCGGGAGAGGGGTCAGGATGGGCGGTGAGACACCCAAGACATTGATCCCTACAGGTGAACATGAGCCGCTCTTGCATTACATCCTCGAGGGGCTTCGCGAAGCCGGGCTCGACGACCTGATGGTGGTGACCGGGCACAGGCCGCATGAAATAGAGGCTTTCGTCGGCGACAGGTGGACGGCAACTCCCGTTACTTTCTTGAGGAACATGCGCTACGCCTCATGGGGCAACTTCCATTCGGTTCGGATCGCTCTGGATCAATCGCCCGGCATGGACGTGATGACCGTGAATTCGGATGTCGTCATCCACCCGGACGTCTACAAAAGGGTCGTGGCAGCTCCCGGTGATCTCGTTCTTGCGGTGCAGACCCGGCGGCAACTCAACCAAGAGGACATGCGGGTGATGCTGAAAGGCGATCGCGTTCTGGGAGTGAGCAAGAGCCTCAAGGTCCGCAGCAGCCATGGTGAATTCGCGGGGGTGGCCTTGATCCGACCCACTGCCGCGTCCGTATACGCCGACATCGCTACGGAGCTCGAGTGGCACGGAACGACGTCGCTTTATTACGAAGACGTCTTCAACGCAATGCTTGATCGAGTGGACGCACGCGCCGCAATGGTGAAGGAGATGGAATACGCCGAAGTCGACTCCCCCGAAGATGTCCCGGCTGCGGTTGCGATCATCGAGCGGAACTCCGACGTGTGGGCCGCGGAACCCACCGGTTAGCCGGTCATGGAATTTCCCGAAGTCGCGTCTTTCGACGCGTCCGACGATGAAAGCGATGCTGCTCGCGAGCTGACACGCTTGCTCACCGAGCTTCAGGTCGCGACGCCTTTCGTCGTGGCGACCGAGCACGGGGCGACACTCGCTCGAGCGATCGAGGGACCTCGTCCGGCCACCCCGTCCCCTTCTGTTCTCGATCAAGCGTGGGCTTCGGAGATGGGCCATGAAGCGCATCGAACCGGGGCCGACACGATCGTAGCGATCGGGGGGGGTCGCGTCCTCGACGTCGCCAAACTTGCAGCTGCTCGCGCGGGGCTGCAACTGGTCGTCGTTCCGACTCAACTCAGTCACGACGGGATCTGCTCGCCCGTCGCCGTCGTCCCGGGGGACGATGGGAAGAGCGAGAGCTTGGGGGCGATCGCGCCTCGCCTCGTTTTCGTAGCCGTCCCCACTTTGATGCGCGCTCCGTTGGCTTCCGCCCTCGCGGGGATCGGAGATCTCATCGCGAACACATTTGCTTTGCGAGACTGGGCGCTGGCCGCCGAGCGCGGGTTGGATGAGATCGACCAGCGCGCTTGGGATCTATCAACGAAATCGTTCGTAGAGATCGAGGCCTATCTCGCCGAGCCTCCCGCAGAGCACGACGCGACCTTTGTGGCGCGGCTCGCGTCCGCGCTCGTCACGTCTGGGACTTCGATGATCGTGGCCGGAACGTCTCGTCCCGCATCCGGGGCCGAGCACGAGATCTCACACGCGATCGACCACGAGCTCGGGGGCCGCGCGCTGCACGGAGCTCAAGTCGCATTCGGATGCCTTTTTTCGGCCGCACTGTTCGATGAAGACGTAGCAGACCTCGCCGGGAGCCTCCGCCGCCTGGGCCTGCCGACGCTGCCCGAAAACCTCGGATTGTCCGACGAAGAGACGATCGAGCTCCTGCTGAAGGCCCCCGACACGCGTCCGGGTCGTTTCACGGTCTTAGAGGACGCCGATCTGGATCACGCGAGCGCCGCCCGCCTCGTCGCTCGCATCCGTGACGCCAAGCCATAGTCATGGGCGAGCGGAATTGGTCCGATTACTCCGCCCTCTTCGGACTGGAAAGCCTCACGCGCCGATTGAAGATCCTTTCGGCAGCCTTCGCGAATCATCGGTTCGAACGCCGATCGCCGATCCCCGCGATCGACGAGCGGCTTCTCGAACACATTCAGAGTAGAGAGGTCTTGCTTCCGCCTCGGCGCCACCTCGTGCAGGAGGGGATGCAGTCACTCGAAGGACTGATCTTCCTCGCCTCGCTGGTCAAAACGATCGAGGTAACAACCGTCTTCGAGATCGGAACCTTTATGGGAGCAACGACTTGGACGCTCGCTCTCAACGCACCGGATGCTGCAGTCCACACCTTGGACATCCCGCCGCAGACGCGCGCATCGTTGCCACTCGAGACGAGCGATCGTCATCGGGGCGCTCCGGACTCTTTGCTTTATCGAGGCACCACCGCGGAGGAGCTCATCACGCAGCACTGGAGCGACTCCGCGAAGTTCGACTTTTCGCCTTACTTCGGCGCGGTCGACCTGATCCTCGTAGACGCGGCTCATTCACGTGAGTACGTGCAGAACGATTCGGAGAACGCCATGAAGTTGATGTCGCCGGCAGGAGCCGTCGTCTGGGACGACTACTGGCGACTGTCGCCAGGCGTCTCTACGACGCTCGACAAGCTATCCAACAGCGTGGCCCTCTATCGGGTGCCCCAAACCCGTCTGGTAGTCCATCTCAGCCGGGGAGCCCTCCAGCGGATCGAGGCGTCGACCGCCCCGTAGGATGCCTCCGATGAGCCCGGCTGCCGTCATCGGACTGGACGGCGCGGCGTGGCACTTGCTCGAACCACTAATCGACCACGGCCACATGCCTCGCCTCGCCGCGCTCCGCGATGCCGGAGCGTGGGGAACCCTCGCGTCCACGGTCCCGACCTACACACCACCGGCGTGGACATCCGCGGTGACCGGTGTGAACCCCGGCCGTCACGGCGTTTATGGGTTCATCGAAGGCAACGCCCAATCCGAGCGTCAAGACCTGATGCACTCGGGAAAGATCCGTTCGGCCCCCATCTGGAAGATGGCGAACGCACAGGGCAAACGGATCGGCGTCTACAACGTCCCTCTCACCTTCCCGCCGCAGCAGGTCCAAGGCTGGATGGTCTCGGGGATGCTCACGCCCGGCTACGGCGAGCGCCAGCGTGGCTTCGCGACGTGGGACGGCCAAGGAGGAGGGGCCGCGCTCGAAGCTCGGATCCTCCAATGGGCACCCGATTACGTCCTCGACGTGAACGCGAACTACGAGCAGGACTGGCGCGACGACACGCTTTGCAAGACGGCACTTCGTTCGCTCGAGCAGCGTTACCGGGTGCTCGAGGGTCTGTTGGACATGGACCCACCCGACGTCTTGTTCACCGTCCTCGAGGGGCCAGATCGCCTGCAGCACGTCTACTACCGCTACATGGACCCGGCCGACCCGCTTTACGAAACACCCGAAGCGCAGGCGATCCGCCCTTCGATCGAGCAGTGCTTCGCTGCGATGGACCGGATCGTGGGATTACTTGCCGACTACGCGACCGCGGGAGCCGTCGTTTGCTCCGATCACGGCTTCACAGCGTGGGAGGTAAGCGTTCACACGAACGCTCTGCTCGAGAGTTGGGGCCTGCTTCACCTCAAGGGCAGCGCTCGGGCGATGCAGTCTGGCGTTGCTCGCGGCCTCGTACCGATCGCGAAGCGTTTCTTGCCACGCAAGGTCGCCCGCCAAGCGAAAGGACGAACGTTCTCGGCCATCGACTGGACGCGGACGAAAGCATTCGCCTCGCCCATCCCACAACAGGGCGTGTTCGTGAACCTCGAAGGGCGCGAACCACAGGGGATCGTCTCTGGATCCGATCTTTCGTCCGTGAAGGACGAGATCGTGGCGCGCTTCCAGGCCCTGAGCGATCCGTCGGGCAAGAAAGTCACCGACCGCGTGTATCGCTCCGAGGATGTCTTCCACGGTGATGCGCTCGCGGGAGCGCCGGACGTTCTGCCCGTTTTGCGCGACCACCGCTACGAACTAGACGACGAGGTCTTCCATCGCGATGCTTTCACCGACCTTCGCCATCTGCCGCGCGGTGTCCACCATCTAAACGGGATCGTGATCGTCGCCGGTCCCCCCACTCAAACGGGTCGAAGCATCTCGGGGTCGGTCATGGACGTAACTCCCACGCTGCTGTACCTGGCACACCTGGACGTTCCCGATGGGCTCGACGGCAAGGTGATCGAGGACGCATTCGACCCACACGCCCTCAAAGATCGGCCGGTTGTGACCACTGCCCCTCTATCATCGGAGGCCGGGGAAGAGGCCTCTCCTTACTCAGCCGAGGAGGAAGCGATGATCGAAGAGTCGCTCAGAGGCCTCGGTTATCTGTAAGTCGGAGCTTTCCTGATGGCTCAAACCGCGGATGTCGTCGAAGTAGAACCCCGGCCCGTTCAACGCCCACGTCCGCGCCGGAGCATCAAGCGCATCGCTCTTCGCGTGGTCGCGGACGCGATGGCCGTTTCGTCCGCACTGTTCATCGCTTCGGCGATCCGTTTCGAGATCCTGACCGGCTCTCCATCGCGCGGTGCTAACTACACATGGATAACGCTTATCGCAACGCCGATCTGGATCATGTTGTTCTGGCTATACGGCCTCTATGAGCCGCGTCAGGTCCTGGGTCCAGTCAACGAGTTCAAGCAGGT
>JBHELU010000116.1:0-3782 GCA_046262955.1 Actinomycetota bacterium
GCGCCTTTGACTCCACGACCTCCGCGGCCCTGAGATTTGTACGAATCGAGAGGCACACTCTTCACGTAGCCGTCGCGCGACACCGAGATCACAAGATCCTCGTCCGCGATCAAATCCTCGATGTCGAGCTCGCCCTCGTCCGGCATCTGCTTCGTAAGTCGAGGGTCGGCGAACCGGCGCTTTATGTCGGTCAACTCGTCGGCGATGACGGCACGGACTCGAGCGGGATCCTTCAAGATCGCACGCAGTTCCTTGATCGTCTTCTGCAACTCTGCGTGCTCTTCGCGGATCTTGTCCTGCTCGAGAGCGGTCAGCCTTCTGAGAGGCATGTCGAGGATGTGCTGGGCTTGGATCTCGGTTAGGCCAAAGCGAGCGATCAAGCCCATGCGCGCTTCTTCGGTGTCTGCAGCAGCCCTGATCAGCGCCACGATCTCGTCGATGTGATCGAGAGCGATGATCAGCCCCTCGAGGATGTGGGAACGCTCTTCGGCCTTGCGTAGACGGAAGCGAGTCCGCCTGACTATGACATCGACCTGGTGGGTGATGTACTCGTGGATCGCCTCACCGATCGTGAGGGTGCGCGGAACGCCGTCGACCAACGCCAGCATGTTCACGCCGAACGTGTCCTGAAGCTGCGTTCGTTTGTAGAGCTGGTTAAGCACCACCTGGGGAACCGCGTTGCGTTTGAGGTCGATGACGATGCGCATCCCACCACGATCCGACGACTCGTCTCGCAGGTCGGCGATCCCCTCGAGCTTGCGATCTTTGGCATTGACGAGCTCGGCGATCTTCTCTTGCAAACGGGCCTTGTTCACCTGGTAGGGAAGCTCCGTGACGATCACGCGGGGGTTCCCCTTCGGCCCCTCTTCGATCTCGCAGACCGCGCGCATCTTGATCGAGCCGCGTCCGGTCGTCTGCGCGTCCTTGATGCCCTGTTGGCCGATGATCAATGCTCCGGTTGGGAAGTCGGGTCCCTTGATGTGCTTCATGCAGACCTTCAGGCTTTTCTCGGGATCGGCGGCGATATCTGGATGCTCGAGCAGGTCGAGGATCGCGTCGATGACCTCGCCGAGATTGTGCGGCGGGATGTTCGTCGCCATCCCCACGGCGATGCCGGCCGAGCCGTTCGCCAACAGGTTGGGGAAGCGCGCCGGCAGGACAAGCGGCTCGGTCTCGTAACCGTCGTAGTTCGGCCCGAAGTCGACGGTCTCCTCGTCGATGTCACGCACCATCTCCATCGCAAGCTGAGACAACCGGCACTCGGTGTACCGCTGCGCAGCCGGTGCATCGCCGTCGATCGACCCAAAGTTCCCTTGGCCGTCGATCAACAGGTAGCGCGTCGAGAAATCCTGTGCGAGCCGGGCCAATGCGTCGTAGATCGCCTGGTCACCGTGAGGGTGGTACTTCTTCATCACATCGCCAACCAGGGCCGCGCACTTGCGGTGCTGACGGTCCGACCGCAACCCGGCTTCGAGGCCCGAATAGAGGATCCGGCGGTGCACCGGTTTCAGCCCGTCACGTACGTCCGGCAGAGCTCGGCTGACGATGACCGACATCGCGTACTCGAGGAACGAGTGCGCGACCTCCTCTTCGATCGTGACGACCTGAACGTCGCTCGAGCCTCCGTCGTCACCGGAATCGTCAGGAAGCTTGTTCTGGAATGGCTCTTTCGGCACTAGTTAAGGATCCTTAGATATCGAGAAAACGAACGTCTTTAGAGTTGCGCTGGATAAAGCCTTTGCGCTCCTCGACGTCTTCGCCCATCAACGTCGAGAACAGCTCTTCGGCGGCGGCGGCATCCTCCATCGTCACGCGCAGCAACGTGCGCCGCTCGGGGTCGAGAGTTGTGTCCCACAACTCCGATGGGTTCATTTCGCCGAGACCCTTGAACCGGGAGGCTTCGATACGAGCGCCGTTCTGCGCCGCCTTGAACGCGTCGAGCTCGTCGTCCGTCATGAAGTAGTGGACTTTGCCTTTGTGCTTGACCCGATACAGCGGAGGTTGCGCGACGTATACGTAGCCGGCGTCGATGAGCTCGGGTAAGTAACGGAAGAACAGCGTCAGCAACAACGTCTTGATGTGGGCACCGTCGACATCGGCATCGGCCATCGAAACGATCTTGTGGTACCGGGCCTTCGACAGGTCGAAGTCCTCGCCGATCGCGGTTCCGATCGCGGTGATGATCGCCTGGACCTCTTTGTTCTCGAGGATCTTGGCGAGCCGTGCGCGTTCGACGTTCAGGATCTTCCCTCGCAACGGAAGGATCGCCTGGAACTCGCGTGCACGCGCCTGCTTGGCACTACCTCCGGCGGAGTCACCCTCGACGATGAACAGCTCGGCCTGATCTGGATCCGTGACTTGGCAATCGGCCAGCTTGCCCGGCAAGGTAGACGATTCCAGTAGCGACTTGCGTCGGACGAGATCCCGCGCCTTGCGAGCTTCCAGACGAGCGCGTTGGGCCGACATCGTCTTCAGGCAGATCGCGCGGGCTTCGCCCGGGTTCTCTTCCATGAACTCGGCGAACCGCTGGTTCATCTGGGTCTCGACGAACGTCCTGATCTCTGTGTTGCCGAGCTTGGTCTTCGTCTGCCCTTCGAACTGAGGCGAACGGAGCTTCACCGACACGATGGTGGTGAGTCCCTCGCGACAGTCTTCACCCACGAGCGCGTCGTCTTTCTCTTTCAGGATGCCTTTCGAGCGCGCGTACGACGTGATCACGCGCGTGAGCGAGCGACGGAAACCTTCTTCGTGCATCCCGCCTTCGTGCGTGTTGATGTTATTGGCGAAGGTAAGGATCGATTCGTTGAAGGCGGTCGTCCACTGCATCGCAACTTCGAGCTCGTGGTCGTCCGCTTTAGCTTCGAAATAGACGATCTTCTTGTTGACGGGGTCGCGGGTGACGTTCAAGTGCTTGACGAAGTCCTTGATGCCGCCCGTGTACCTAAACGTCTCGTGAAGCTCGGGCTCGACGCGATTGTCTATCAGCTGGATCTCGAGGCCCTTCGTAAGGAAGGCCATCTCGCGCAGCCGTTGTGCGATCGTGTCGAACTTGAACTCGCGTTCCTCGGTGAAGATCTCGGGATCGGGCCAGAACGACACAGTGGTGCCGGTCCGTTTGATGGGCTTGCCGCGCTTGAGCTCGGCGTGTCGTTTGCCTCTGCTGTAGGTCTGCGTCCACACATGGCCATCGCGATCAACTTCGACCTCCAGCCGTTCGGACAGCGCGTTCACCACCGAGATGCCTACGCCGTGGAGGCCCCCGGAGACTTGATAGCCCTTGCCCTCGAACTTGCCGCCGGCGTGGAGCGTTGTGAGCACGACCTCGACCGCAGACTTCGATTCGCCCTTCGGCTTGCCGACGGGGATCCCGCGACCGTTATCGGTGACCTTGCAACCGCCGTCGGACAAGAGCTCCACCTTGATCTTGTCGCAGTAGCCGGCCATGGCCTCGTCTACGGAGTTGTCGACGACCTCGTAGACGAGGTGGTGTAGGCCGCGCGCGCCTGTGGAGCCGATGTACATCCCGGGTCTCTGGCGGACCGGATCGAGCCCCTTGAGGACGGTGATGTCCTGCGCGGTGTAGGAGGGCCGGCTGCGAGTTTTCGTCGCAGGGACGGGTGGTTTGGCTGCCGTGCTCAGCTCCTTGAGGAGTGGCCGGCGGGCATTCTCGGTGCTTCGAAAACCTGCCGGAAGGTGGTGTCGGAATCGGTCCTCGAGCCCTTCGCCCGGGCGCGCCGAGCGAGGCCGAAAAACCGTGGGTTCATGGTCACAAATAATAGCAT
>JBHELU010000117.1:0-15766 GCA_046262955.1 Actinomycetota bacterium
TTGAGATCGAACCCCTCGGGCATCACTCCGTCGATCTCGCCAACCAACAGGGGCCTTTCCACAAGGGACACGACTTCGTTCAAGTGCGCGAGGTCGCCGGCGATAAGGCATCGATGACCTCGAGCCAGCGCGGTGATAGCGGTTGTGGTCGCGCGGATCACATCGATCACTACAACGGCTGCTTCGGGTGCGATCTGTTCTGCCGAGCTCCGGATCGTTACCTTTGGAGCCCGCCCTGCCCGACTCACCGGCCCCCCTCGGCTGGACTCGGCCTTAGCTTTGGGTTCGAGAACGAATCCGAGTGCAGACCGCGCCTGTAGATCTCGACGCGCAGAACCTCTTCCAACCTCACGTTGCCCAACCGAACGGCCGGGCCGAAGTGCTCGAGGAGGGCGAACTGACTGCGCTTATCAGGGGCTTCGAACAACAGATGCTCGAGTCCGATGTCGTCCGACAGCCGATCCGCGAGATTCTTCTGCAAGCTTCCATCCGCAGAGAAGACCCCGACGTTCTGCGCACTCTCGCGCGCCTCGACCACGACACTGGAGGCCCCCGCTTCCAACCACGATCGACCTACGTCGATCGCTGCCTCGAGCGAAGCTCGGTCGAGTGGCCCTTCGTGCTTGCGGCCTAGCTCGAACTGGACGTCGAGATCTCGCGAACGTGCTTCCGCAACGGTCGATGCTGGATCCGGCCGTGCATCGGTGAACCCCGAAGCCGCTTCGATGCGACCGAATCCCACTTCGGCGCACAGATCGAGATACCGCTCGAGCAGACCCGAGGAGGAAGCAATCTCGAACGGCCCCCCTCCAGCAACCGGGACGACGCCGAACGAGCGCACCGCCTTGATCTTCTGAGAGGTCGACTCGGGGGTAGCGATCATCCAAGTGGCCATCGACAGCTTGAGCCCGTCCATGAACTGGTGGCTCTGTTCGAGATGTCCGGCCACGGTGGCTACGTCGTAACCGGGGTCGAACGGCATCACGGATGGGGGAAGGTTCGGAACCCCCAGGTCACGTAAGTAGTCGCCGATATTGCCGTTTTCTGCCATCACCTGCCTATTTTCATGCCTGCGGGCCCAAGCAGAGGCGAGAGCCGCTCTCTCCCGAGCAGGAGGGCTCCGATCCCAAGCGCCGCCAGGTAGACCGCGGCTCCCACGCCGGCGGCCGCCCACCCTCGCAGGCCGGATGCGAGCAGGACCCCGGCCATGGCCCCAGCCCCCGTGAGGGGCACGACGACGGCCACCGACAGCTTGACCTGGGTCACCCGGACGTAGAGGGCCACGAGAACGATCGCTTCGAACACTTCGGAGACAAAGGTCGTAGCGGCTGCTCCCTCGAACCCGAAGTGGGGGATCAGGGCCGCGTTGAGGCCGATGTTCAAGACGACGGTCGCGCCCGATGCGAGCAGGACCACGCGGCCACGATCGCGCATCATCAAACACACGCGGGTGAAGTAGGCGAACGCATAGAAGAGTGCTGCAGCCGTGAGCCATCCGACGGCAGAACCTGCCGCGGCATAGCGCCACGAGAACACGGTCTGGATCACGCCCCTCGCGGCAAATGGAGCTCCGACCGCGAACGGTAGATAGAACGCCGCGAGGGTTGTGCTGGTGTATCCATAGGTCCTCCCATCGTCCCCCCGAGCGATCCGCGGCAATGCCGCGGTGGACAGAGCCCATGCGACGAAAAGGATCGATTCGAAGAACCGGTAGGCAACTCCATACTGGGCCACTTGAAGCGGCCCCTTGATCGCTTCCAACATCACCGCGTCCAGCCGGAAGACGGCAACGTTGAAGAGGGCGGCTAGCCCCAGAGGTAAACCCTTTATCAAGTAGTCGCGCGCGATCGCTCGGCGCGCGTCCTTAAGAGCGATCGGCGGGAAGCGAGTGTGAAGGACGTACCAACCGCACAAGAGTGCTCCGAGCGAGCCGGCGAGGTACGTGGCTGCGATCGTTACCAGCCCGGCCCCCAGACCCAGTGCGATCCCCGCAAGAACGGCCGACAGGATCCGGTTCGCCAGCGTGATGAGCGCGTCGAAGCGCATCTGCTCGAATGCTTGGAAGACGCTAGCAAGAAAAGTCGATAGCTCGTCTAGAAGCAGAGCACTTCCGACTACTAGGACGGCGAGCAAAGCTTGCCGGCCGTGGACGATGAATGGTGCAACTGCGAAAGCCAATCCAAGTCCGGTTACGGCCAATACCGTTCTCAGGATCAGCCCGCTTGCGAACAATTCCGAGAGCCGGTTCTTGTTGCGAGAGATCTCCTTGACGGCCATGGGTTGTAAACCCAGGCGACCGAACATAAGGAACAACGCGATGAATGACAGCGCGAAGGTGAAGTAGCCGTACTGCCTGGTTCCAAGCCCGCGGGCGATGATCACGAACAGAGCGAAGTTCGCAAGCTTTCCCGCGACCTCGGCTACTAGAAGCCAGCCGGCGTTGGCCGCAAGGCGCCCCTCGGAAGCTCCTTCTCCCGGATCTAACTCGTCAGGAGGCGGCGAGGGATGTGATTCCACTGAGCGATCATCGCAGGGAGAGACGCGGCTGCTCTAGTGGTGATGCTTGTGGTGCTTAGGCGGCGGAAGCACGGTGGTGAAGTTCCAGATGTGACGTGTTCCCTTATTACCGAGCCGGTCTCGCAATCCCGAGACGATGACTTTGTAGGTCTTGCCTTCGCGTAAACGAGAAGAGGGGTTGAATTTGATCTCCCGACGGCTCGGGCTGAGTACCCGACCGTTCACGCGGTGGCTGCCCTGGAACACGCGGATGCTTGTGTCGCCTACGGTTGTCGGGTCGATGGCTTCGTCAACGACCACATCGACGGTGGTCCCCGGGTCGACGGCGAGTTGTCCGGCACTGGGCGACGTACTCACGACGTCCGGGCCGCTAGCGTCTGCAACGGCGGTTATGTGGGGCGATTCGAGCCCTTGTGCTCCATCGGAACCGATGGGCGCAACCGAATACAGGTAGGTCTGCCCATCTTCGGTGGAGAGATCGAGATAGGACGTAGTCGAGCTGTTCAGCTCTGCGAGCTTGTCGTAGGGCCGCCCGGCGATCGACCGGTACAGCACGTAACTCGAAGCCCCGTCGACCGGGCTCCACGTCACCTGGATCCTTCCTGCCCGTTCGGGATCTGCCGTCGGTTTGCCCACCCGGGCCGGGCCCCCAAGGATGAATCGCCCCCACACGTACCTGTGGTCCGAGTACTTGTAGTTGGTAGCGCTGAACGTTCCCGCCGTGGGGCCAGACCACCCAGGGCTGTCAGTCTTGGCTTCTCCTATCTCTGCGCCGGTCACGAACAGATAGTCGATTCGGCTTCTGCGAAAACCCGTTGTCCCATCGCAGATCTCTTTCTGCGAGAACTGTTCTTGCGTCCACTGCGACGACAGGCCCGCGTGATGGAGGCGGCTCCACTCGCGAACCGCGTCGAGGTACGCACGACCTCCGTCGGTAGGGCTAGTTAGCGACGTCCACCATGGAAGCGGGCTCGATTGCTCGCTTTCATCGCATTCGAAGGGCATCTGCACGGCCCTGCGGTTGAAATCTCCGCCGATGATTGTGGGATCCGTCTCTGTAGAGAGCTGCGATCGCGCTTCGTCGACGTTTTGTGCGATGCACGATGAGTCGTCGTAGTTCCTCCACAGGTGGACTGCCGCGATGACGAACTTCAGTCCCGTTTGTATGTCCGTGAAGTGTGCGAACTCGTACTGACGCTGTGAGATGCAAACGTCGCTCCATGTCTGCACGTCGCCCTCGAGCTGCACGCGGTCTGGATCGAACAGGATGTTCGCAGAGGAGTCGTCGGGCCCGGCGATCACATATCTGTGTTGCCATCGCTGACGCAACAGATGCTGAAAGATCTCGAGATTCGAAGGGCGCATCTCTTCCGCGATGACGACATCGGGAGGTGCCACACCGCTTCGGAAGCCGCCATCGAAAGCGCTTGGTCGCGTTCGCAGAGCGCGGCTCAGCTCGAACATCGCACGGAAGCGCTTGATGCCCAACACCGCTCGTTGATGGGCATTGATCGTCACGACGTCTATCTGCCCTTTGGGCAGCGCCACCTTGGGCGGGGGCGGCGCGGGGGCCGCTGAACCACCAGCCATCGGTGCAAGGAGGACGGCCGCCATCAGGCCGATAACGAAGAGCCGCATGTGGTCTGAAGTTAAACGACGGACGACGCAAACCGGTGCTTGGACTGCATGGTCAGCCTGCCGGCCGTAGCTGCAGCAACGTTGCGGCAGGGGGCGCGAGCGCCCGTATGGGCGCGTAGCGGCTCGTTCCCAGGCCGGGGCTCACGTAAAGCCACGTGTTTCCGATCCGGTTGAGACCCATCGCCAGGACCGCCGGCAAAGTCGAGTTCGTCACCACCGCCCCCACGAGAGGCAATCTGATCTGGCCCCCATGCGTGTGGCCCGCAAGGATCAGGTCGTAGTCGTTCAGCGCCCACTGCGACACCAGGTCCGGCGCATGCATCATCCCGATCGCCAGGCCGTCGGAGCGAGCGCGCTCGATGTGCTCGGTTCGATGGAGACGGATGTACGGATCGTTAACTCCAGAAAGCCGCACCTTCTGGCCGCCGATATCGGTGATCGTGTCGCGGTTGAGCAGTGGGATCCAGCCTCGTTCATCGAGCCCGGCTTCGAGCCTGTTCGTATCTGCGCGCACTGTCGGCATCTCGTGACGATCCGAGAAGTATCGGGTGATGGGCTTGAAGCGGCTCTGGTAGTAGTCGTGAGAACCGAACACGTAGTACTTGCCGGAGCGTGCTTCTAGAGACGAGATGGCTTCTAAGAAGCGGTCGATCCCGGAGTTGTCTTCGATGAAATCTCCCGTACCCAGGATGAGATCGGGTTCTTCCGGCAGCAAGCCCGGAAGTGATCTGAGCCAGCGAGTCAACGGTGTTGCGCGGCCGGTCAGATGGGTATCGGCGATGTGGAGGATCGACATGCGGGGGCCGCGCGCGACGGGCACATCGACGATCTCGAGTCGGGGCCGGCGCGCCTCGTAGAGCGAATATGCCGTTGCCCCCGCACCTAGAGCTAAGACGCCGCCGAGTGCCCTAAGGCGCCGTGGCGCCGAGTGATCGACTGGCACCGGCAGAGGATACTTATCGAGTGAGGCTCACCCCACAATGAGGCTGACCCTGCGTCGCAAGATCGTTGGTGGCTTCGGCCTGCTTCTAGCGCTTATCGCCCTGCTGGGCTGGGTGACGCTGTCCCTGTTCGGCTCGTTGCGCGGCGTCCAGACGCGCGTCTTCCAAGACGCGATCCCAGGTTTGGTCACCGTCGACGAGATCGTGCGTGCGTACACGGCCGAATCGGCCGCCGTGCGGGGCTACCTGATCAACGGCCAGGGAGATCTTCTCGACGAGTACCACACGGAGGTTGCTCAAGCCGACTTATGGCAGTCACGAGGCGACCGGCTCTTCACTTCGGCCGAAGAGCAAGGATTGTTGGATCAACTCGTCTCGGCCGGATCGGATTTCGAGTCCCTTATCGACGACAAGGTCATTCCGCTTGTCAATCGGGGCAACCGAACCCAGGCATTCAGGGTGCTCGGTGACGAGGGGTCGCCGCTAACCGCGCGCATTTCCACATTGGGTGGCCTCTTGCGCGAAGCACAGGACCGTGAGGTTGCTCAAACGCAGGCAGACGTCCGCTCGCACAACAATCAGACGGTGCTGATCCTTGGGATCGTCTTGGCCGGAGCGTTGGGCGTCGGCATCGTCGTCGCGGTCGTTCTGCCGCGTCGCTTGTCTTCCAACATCGACACTCTGGTCGAGGCGGCGCGTGGTATCGAGCGCGGTGACTTCGATCAACCGATCGACATCGAGTCCGGTGATGAGATCGAAGAGTTAGGACATCGATTCCGCGACATGCAGTCGGGGCTTAAGCGACTTCAACAGCTTGCGCTGCAGGATCGTGAGCTCGAGATCGCTGCGAGCGTTCAACGCAATCTGCTGCAGCGCACACTTCCGGAAACCAACGAGGTCCGGTTGCGACCCCTCCAGCGCCAGGCGAACCTCGTCGGAGGCGACTGGTACGACGTCGACCTCGAGGGCGAGATCCTCACGGTCGTAGTCGGCGATTCGTCCGGCAAAGGGATCGCCGCTGCGCTCATGGCCACCGTTGCCTTGTCGGCTTTGCGTGCCGAGCGAGGCATGGGGGCCGGGCCCACGCGAGTGATCGAGCGCGCGAACCGCGCCCTTCTCGATGCCACGGACGCGCACTCGTTCACGACGGCGATCTACGCGACGCTCGATCTGACAAACGGAGAGGTGCGCTGGCTCAACATGGGCCACCCTGCCCCCTTCCTTCTACGGGTAGCTGCCAGCCCGTCGGATCCGACAGGGGGCTTCTTCCTCGAGGGCCCGCGCAACCGAGCACTCGGATGGTTCGAGGAGCCGGGCCTCGTGCCCGCAGTGACGCGCCTGGAACCGGGCGACCGGCTGATCCTCTATACCGATGGGTTCCTCGAGGCGAAGGACCCCGAGGGGGAGGTCTTCGGCGAGCATCGGTTCGCCGATGCCGCACTCAGGCTTGCTTCGCCGGGAAATGACGACCTACCGGGCGAGCTGGTCCGAGCCGTCGAGACATTCGCAGCCGGTAAGCTCGACGATGACCTCACGATGCTCGTGGTCGAATTCCTCGGGACGGGCCGGCGAAGCGTTCAGACGACGCCAGGAGACGAGCGGTGGCACAGCAAAAGATAGATATCGAGGTGCAGGACTCGGGGAGCTACACGGTCCTACGCCCTACCGGCGACCTTGACGTGTACACCGTCGGTTCCCTGCGAGACGCCCTCGGCCGGATGGTCGACGACGACGCTCCCAAAGTGGTCGTGGATCTCGATCAGGTCCCTTTCATGGATTCTTCGGGCCTCGGCGCCTTGATGGGTGGTGTCCGCCGGCTGCGTGAATCGGGCGGCGATCTCGCTATCGCATGCACGCGTGAGCAGCACTTGAAGCTGTTCACGATCACCGGATTCGGAGAGGGCGTGTCGATCGCCCCGACGGTAGAAGAGGCTGCTAAGGGATTTCGGAGCTAGCCGCTCGATCTTCCTCGGGTCGCGGCGCCCGCTTGGGCCCCATGATTCCCGCGTACGCGACGCCACCTGCTGCACCGATCCCGATGCAGATCGCTCCCGCCGCCACGTAGTACCCGAAGGGAAGATCGAACAACGGTTTGGGATGTCTTCGTTTCTGAGCGGTGAGCGGTCGAGCCGACGCTGCTGCGACAAGGAAGCTGCACACGAGCAGCGCCAGCGCGACGCCGCACAAAGCGCGCTTCATGACTTCTCGTCGTCGTCCCGCGACCGCGCTCGAAGGATGGTCCCCACGACCAGCATCGTCAGTACGGAAACGAATGCTGAAGTGACCGAAACCAGGATAAGTTGGGACGACGTCATGAACTCTCCTTGCCTGCGACGCGCACGGCGCCCCCTATTCCGTAATCGATACTCCCACACAGGTCCGCACTGATGACGTTTCAGGACGAGTTCCGCTCCGTAGCGTTCGATCTAGCTCGATTCTGTGCGTTCAGCGCTCACGCCATGATCTTCGGCCTGGTCGCCATCGCTCTGCTGGTCCTGCGCCCCTCGTTCGTGGAGAACGCGCCGGGACCGTGGAGCGCAGGTAGGCAGCGCGTCGCGCAAAGACTCGAAGGCATCGTCATTGCTTCGCTGCTCGCGTCGTTCATCGCAACGGTGGTGGCGTTCCTTCTGCAAGCGACGCTCATTTCGAGCATCGAAAGAGTGCCGGTTGGATCCAACTCGTTCTCGGCTGTGCTCCAGACGTCGTTCGGCGAGTGGTATGCCGCGCGCATCCCGATACTCATCGCTTTGCTCGTGATGTTGCTTGGACGGGTGCGCGTTCTGGCGCTGGCCGGACCCGAGGACAAGGACAAACCCGCGCCGTGGTGGTGGGCGACGTGGGGGGGCCTCGGCTTGATCTTGCTGGCCACCACGACTCTGTCCGGGCATGCCTCGACAACGTCACCTCGACTGCTTGCGATCGCCAACGACATCGTTCATCTGGCGGCAGGGTCCATCTGGTTCGCCGGTGTCGTGGTGCTCGCCGTGATCCTGCCCGACGCGTGGCTGGGGAAGCCGAGTGAGGAGCGCGCTCGTCTGCTCGGCCCGGCGGTGCTGCGTTTCTCTCACGTAGCTCTGATCGCGATCGGGATCGTTGCCGTGACCGGAACTATCAATTCGCTACTCGAAGTCGCTCATCCCGGAGACCTGTTGCACAGCGACTACGGACGGACGCTGCTCATAAAGATCGGTCTGTTCCTGGTGATCCTCTTGATGGGCGCCGTCAATCATTTCTTTCTGCGAGTTCGACTTCTCAGTTCGAGTAAAGACGAGCCCGCGCGCGCTCAGAGGCTGTTCCGTCGAACCATCGCGGTCGAACTATTGGTAGCGATCGGGATTATGGTTGCCAGCGGGATCCTGACCGGTCAGGCTCGAACGCGTGAATCACCGGGTCCGGTTCAGAAACAGACTTCGACCGCAGTGAGCGAGACGTCTACCCGCTGAGTCTTAGGGCGATCCCGCCGAGGCCCCCAAGAGCTCCGGCCAAGGCGAGCGCAACCAAAGCCATCGTCCCGTCGGGACGGAGATCGAAAGCAGGTAAAGCGCCGCTGGCAGAGGGCGGAGGCCGGCGGTGTCCGCCCATGTGCATGTCGTTCATGCCGCCCATGCCCTTCATTCCGTGGTGACCGGTCGAACGGTCGTGAGACATCGTCATGCCGTTCATGTTTGTCGATCCACCGTGCGAAGTAGGCATGGTCATGTTGTCGCCCATCGACATGCCGGCGTGCGATCCGTCGCCGCTACCCATGCCTCCCATGTCGCCACCGCCCATGTGGCCGCCCCCGTGCATGTTCGAGCCGCCACCCATGTTCATCTTCATTCCGCACGCCATTCCGCTGGTGGCGGTGAACGTGAACCCGTTGGTCGTGGCCCCCGTAAGACCCTGAGGTCCAACGGCCGTGTACAGCACGATGAACTTGCCGGACGGCTCCATCTGATGGAGCGAGACTGAGATCTGATTCAGATTTATCCGCGAGCCGCCCGTGTCAACGCGCTCTCCGCAGTGATCGATCACTCGCAGCTTCGAGCTCGAGTCGAGTGGTTGCGAGAACGTGACGGTCACGGTGGACGGAGCACTGGAAACCGTGGAACCGGACTGCGGGTCCGACGTGACGTACATCGGGGCTTGCGGGGTCCGGTGCATGTTGCCGTGAGCCAGCGCCGGCGCCATTCCCAAGCAAGCGCTGATGCCGGGAACCCCGACGGCGACCGCGAGCAGCAGGGCCCGCGAAACAAGCGGACCGCGACGGGCCGCGCGCCGAGGACGCTCGATAGAGCTCATATCTGGGGGGTTCGCCATGGCTCCATCCCTTCCTGCCTACCACGAGAGGCCGTAGGGCGACCCCTGCGCTTCCGGTCCTTCTAGGGTCTATACGAGGAGATGCACAGGGGGGCTCTAGTCCACCGGTAGGTGGGATACCACCCGATAAGGCTATGGGACTAGTGGCCCAACCGCGACGCGAAAAACCCTTCTGTCGTGCTATCGGATTCGCGGTCTCAGACACCTATCGTTCGTTCCGTGCAGAGGTCGATCGAGCTCGAGCAAACGGGCCGCCTGGTCCCGTCTCAAGACCAGGACTGGCGAGCCCTCGGCCTATGTTCCGGTGCAGACCCCGATTTGTGGTTCTCCGTGGGTGCCTTCGAGCACAAGCAAGCGAAGATGATCTGTCGCAGCTGCCCGGTCCGGCGTCAGTGCCTTACCTACGCGATGGACGAGCCGATCGATCACGGCATCTGGGGCGGCATGACCGAAAGGGAGCGCCGGCGTCACCGGCGGACGGCTCCGGGCGGGGACTGGCGCTCGGCCCTCGCTTAAAGATCCTAGCCCTGTAGCTGTAGCTCCAAGATCACGCACTGCTCGCGCCAGCGACGCGCGGTGTCTTCCGGAAGGCCCGGGATATTTAGCCTCTTCTCGGCGACCTTTTCGGCGATGGGCTCCCACGATGGATCGAGCGGATCCAGAACCTGCACCCGGGCGGGTATCTCGCCCACCCGCGCATTCTTGCCCTTCCACCTGAAGATCACGTCGACGCTCTTGAGCTGCGCGGCACCCGGGATCGTTTGCTGTCGCTCTCCCGATAACACGTAGACGGCTCCGGCTTTTTGGTCGTAGACGAACCACACGGGCATCGTTTGCTCGACACCGTCATCGTCGTGCCATCTGAGCCACACGATGGTGGACTTCTTCAGGGATTCCTGCACTATCGGGCTTTGCAGGTTGCTGCCGTCCGTGACGACATCTGTCCATTCGAGGTTCTCGTCGACGTCGTAGGCGACATCTGCCCAAGTCAGGTCGGTAGCAGTTAGGACGTACCACGTTGACTGATCGAAAAAGCCTTTGATCGCTTCCTGTGGCGTCGCGTAATCCGCGTAGTACGCGAGCTGAATGTCGCCGTCGGGTCGCTCGTGAAAGAAGAACACCCAGTTGCGGAACTCGGGGGACAGATAGCACTCGGCCCAATGGACTTTGGGCTGTGCAACTTCCAGATGCAGCCCTATCGAAGGACCGGGGATGTTCGCCTCGAACGGCGTCCAGTAAGCCTGGACGGCCCTTCGAACGGAATCTTCTTGCGTGACCCGCAACGTGCCCTTTGCCGACCCGGGCTTTCCTCTGTCGACGCCGTTCTGCCTAAGAGCACGCGCGATCCCGTTGAGGATCGGTTGGAACGCGGCCCGGTCCGCGGTCTGGGATAGCACTACGAGAACGGAGAGGCTTCGAAGGCGCTCCTCAGCATGAAGAACGCGGCGGGTGCGAATGCGGCAACGACGAGCACGAATTCGACGTAAGCGAACGCCTTCTGCTTTAACGCCAGGTTGGGCCAGAAGTCGAACAGGATGATCCGAAGACCGTTGAAGGCATGGAAGATCACGGCTCCAATCAATGCCACTTCGATCGGCTTGAACCACCATTGCTTGTAGAGCGAGATCGTTTCGTTGTAAAGGTGCGGTCCGAACCCGATCGAGAACGTGTCCACGATGTGTCCGAACAGGAACGCGATCACCAGGATCCCCGTGATGCGGTGGGCCGCCCACGTCCACTGGCCGACGCCACCCTTGTAGGCAGGACCCTTCTTGGAAGCTTTCAGGCGGAAAAGGTCGAGCAGGATCCAAAGCACAACCAAGCCCGATCCGATGGTGAGGATGCCTACCAGGGTCTCGATACCCCGAGCCGCGACGATCATCGTGCCGTCATCCTATCGGGGCCGGCACTCAACCGACTTCGATGAAGCATGACTTCAATCCGACATGGATGATCGCTTCCACGGGCTCATTCTCTTTGACGACCACTTGGATGGCACATGTGCTCGTCACCTTCTTGCCCGGCTGAGCGCAGCTTTGCGAGCAGGCATGTTGGGTTGCGACGATGCTGTAAGTGCCGGGGTCGAGGATCCCCGATCTCAAAGTCACGGGTGACGGAGTTGGGGTTCCTACCGGCGGAGCGAGTGTGTTCTGGTAGACGACTTTCCCGTGGAGCTTTGCGACTACCGCGGATTCTTGCTGAGAAACGCCCTTACCAAACCTCTGACCGACGGTAAGGGTGGTCGGCGGAGTCGGAGTGGAGCCCGGAGTGGTCGTGTCGCCCGGGATCCTGCACGACGCCATCGTCAACAACACCAGGATGCAGACGGCGAGCAGAGCGCCTTTACGCATCCCCCGCCACTTTGCCATCCCGCGCATCCTAAAGGGACCGATCTTCAGCTCACGCGGCGAAAAGTTGCTCGGCGATCTCCGCCAACCCCGCGAAATCGACAGCCTCTTGCTCGAGGTAAGGAACGCGCACCCACCGGTGGCGAGGAATCTTCTTGGAGAGCGAAGCGAGGTTTGCTTCCTCGAGATGCACGACCCGCATGAATGCTTCCTCGTTGTCAAGTAGTTTCGCGAGAAGGCGCGCATCCTCGCCCCCCTTCTCGAGTCGCGAGAGTTGTCGCGGCTTCGCATCGATCCCGTCTCCGATCTTCGGATGGACACGGTTCACGACTAAGGCACCGAAAGGCAAGCCAGACTCGTTCAAGCGTGACGCGAAAAACGTTGCCTCCTTCACGGCGTCCTCGGCCGGTGAAGTCACGACTACGAAGGACGTCGCGTCCGATTGCAACAGCGTGGCAACGTCGTGGGCCCGCTGTTTCATGCCTTCGTACATCCCCTCGAGATTCCCGAAGAACTCGGCCGTGTCTTCGAGCACTTCGCTTCCGACGATGCGTTTGACGATGCGCAGGAACGTTGTCGCCGCGACGTTCGCTACGCGCATCAGCCCCCCGCCGGCTTTCATGTAGGGCAGAAGGAACCAGCGCAGGACGCGGCTGTCGAAGAAATCGGTCATACGGCGGGGCGCATCTAGGAAATCCAATGCATTGCGTGTGGGCGGAGTATCGATAACCAGTAGGTCGTAGCCGCCTTCAGCGTGCAACTCGTAAAGCTTTTCTAATGCCATGTACTCCTGTGTGCCCGACAGAGTGCTCGAGATGTTCTTCGCGAAGCGATTGTTGATGATCTTTTCTGCTTGTTCCGGAGTGGGGGCGTAGCGCACCATCACCTTTTCGAACGTCGACTTCGTGTCGAGCATCATGGCGTGCAACTCACCCGTCGCGGTCAGGCCGGCGGCGGTGAATTTCCGCTTGTTGACCTTCGTTGGCTCGTCCGACAGTTCTTTCAAGCCGAGTGACGAAGCAAGCCGGCGGGCAGGGTCGATCGTCAGAACGGCGGCTTTCTTGCCGTCCAAAGCCGCTTGCAAGGCGATCGAAGCAGCTGTGGTGGTTTTCCCAACGCCGCCGGCGCCTGCACAAACCACGACCTCTTTTGTGCGGATGATCTCTTGGATCGGGTTCAACTCGCGACCTTTGCCTCGACGACATCTGCCAGGTTTTCGATGTCCGGAAGCGCGAGCCCGGCGGAGAACAAGAACGGTAGCTCGATCACGCTTTCGACGACTCCTTTACGCAACTCTTTCAAGTGCTCTCCTTGGATGTCTCGGCGCGCCTCTAGGAAACGCGCGTAAGCGAGCAACGCAGCCAGATCCTCGTCGTCTAGCTCTAGCCCCACCGCTTTCGCTTCTACGGTCAACTGATTCGTGCGCCCGGTGGTGGTGATCTCTGCAAGCAGGTTGCGGTCGTTGTCGTCGAACAGCTCGCTGTAAACGGCATTGGCGAAGACAGACCCCATTGACATGCCCAACCTGTCAGTCAGGGCGGTGGCGGTCTCGAGCGTTTCCGAGACGGGCATCTCCTCCGGCAACGTCACAAGGTGGACGCGGGTTCGTGCCGGATCCTGCAACATCTGCACCAACCAATCCGACTGGCGACGCACCGGCCCGACCGAAACCATGTCGGCGAGACCGTGGGGAGCTTGGAGGAACGTCAGCATGTGTCCGGCGGCGGGCGCATCGACGATGATCGTGTCGAAGTTGTGGCTGGTGCCGCCCTTCGACGGCCCTTGCTCCAGGTACCAGATCTTGCCCAGCACCAAGATGTCCTTGAGGCCGGGCGCTGCAGTCGTGATGTAGTCGACGAAGTGAGTGCTGGTGAACGCTTTGGCGATCCGTTTCATGTTGTATTGCACGCGCAGGTACTCGGCGAGCGCATCCTCGGGAACGATCGACATCCCCCACACACCCGGCGACAGCTCGGCCGGTTCGTAGCCGGGCACCTCGGCCCCGAACAGTTTCGCCAGGGTTCCTTTGCGATCGACCTCGGCGAGGCACACCTTGCGGCCGGTGCGGGCCGTGACCAGGGCTAGAGCTGCAGCCACGGTCGTCCTCCCAACGCCACCTTTTCCCGAGACGATCAGGATCCTGGGGGCAAGGAACTCTTCTAGATCCATCGAGCCGTTTTATCCCACCGGAGTGCGCTGAGCGAACGGCCCGACAACCTCGCGACCGTCTGCGACGATGGCCCCATGAAGCGAGTAGTCGCAATTGCGGCCTTGTCGTGCATTACGGCCGGTTTCGGCTTGCTGCTGGGGCCGGCGATCGCTAGTGCTCAAAGCTGCCCTCCCAATGCGACCTGTGACCGTTCGACTACTCGGACCATCGATCTCGTGCAGATGTCGGGGGTCATCGACCCGCCGGTTGCCGCGTACCTGAAGGCTCGCATCGAAGCAGCCCAGGCCGACGGATCCGAGGCGTTGATCCTGCAACTGGATACGCCCGGTGGGTTGACCACCTCGACCCGAGAGATAGTCTCCGACATCCTTGCCTCGAGGGTTCCCGTGGTCGCATGGGTCGCCCCCCGTGACGCACGGGCCGCGTCGGCAGGCACGGTCATCGGTTATGCCGCGAACTTGCTGTACATGGCCGACCAGACCTCGATAGGGCCTGCGTATCCGATCGATCTATCAGGCGGGGATCTCTCGCAGACTCAGAAAGCGCAGGCCCTCCAAGACACCGGCGCGTTCCTAAGAACACTCGCCGAGAGAAGAGGGCGCAACCCATCGTTTTCGGCCGCGGCCGTCACGCAATCGAAGTCGATTTCGGCTCCCGAAGCCGATCGAGAAGGAATCAGCGACGGCGTCGCAACATCTCTCCGAGACTTGCTGCAGGCGATCGACGGCAAGTCCATCGTCGTCTCGGACGGGTCATCGCACACGATCGAGTCGTGGGACGAGAGCCTCGGTCAACCGAGGGCAATTATTCGATTCGGCGCGATGAATCCGTGGCAGCGCTTGCTGCACGCGGTCACTTCACCCGAGGTCGCGTTCTTCCTGATCCTCGTTGGTGCGTTCGGGTTGATCTTCGAGATCTACAACCCGGGCATCGGCCTGGCCGGCATCGCAGGGGCGGGGGCACTTGGCCTTGCCTTCTACTCGCTCAATACCCTCCCCACAGATTGGGTCGGCGTCCTGGTGGTGGTTTCGTCTGTCGTCTTCTTCCTGATCGACATGCATCGCGGCGGATTAGGAGCCTTGACTCTTACCGGCGTTGTGGCGCTGGTTGGCGGGGGCCTTCTGATGTTTTCCGGTGCGCCTTCGCCCCTGAGGCTGTCGCCGGTCGCGATCGCAATCGCAGTTGTTCTGACCTTCGTGTTCTTCATCTCAGTGATGACCGCCGCACTTCGCGTTCGATTGCGGCGCCCGATCATGGGCGACGAAGGGATCATCGGCGAGGTCGGCGAGGCACAGACCGACATCGCGCCGGAAGGCACCGTTCTAACGAAAGGAACCTTGTGGCGAGCCCGAACGATGGAGACGGGGATCGCAGCCGGCTCGAAAGTTCAGGTGAAAGCAGCCGAGGGCCTTGTCCTCCTGGTGGAGCCGCTGCACGATTCACCAGAGTGAAGCAGTAGATACAGAAGAAGGAGCGGGTCATGGGCGTAGGGATCGCGATAGGGATCATCGTCGTGCTGGGCATCATCTTGTTCTCAGCCTCGGTTCGTGTTGTGCAGGAGTACGAACGCGGCGTGGTCTTCCGGCTTGGTCGCGTGCTCCCGAGCGCGAAAGGGCCGGGGCTCTTCTTCATCATCCCGATCATCGACCGCATGGTGAAGGTCAACCTGCAGATCATCACGCTCGACGTTCCGCCTCAAGACGTCATAACGAAAGACAACGTGACGGTACGCGTGCATGCAGTCGCGTATTTTCAGGTGTTCCAGCCGGTGAAGGCCACGGTCGAGATCCAAAACTACTTCTTTGCCACATCGCAGATCTCGCAGACCAGCTTGCGCACGGTCCTTTCGAAGG
>JBHELU010000118.1:0-11333 GCA_046262955.1 Actinomycetota bacterium
CCCCGACACATGCGCCTTTTCAGGTACGTGTCACACCGCGGCGGATTCCAACCGCGCCTTGCCGTAGCAGTCGACGGCGGACAGCCGATCGATCTGATCGACGCGTGGCGGCGCGAGACGGGCACGCGCCTCGACTGGGACGAGAGCGGGTTCCTTGTCAGCTTCGTGTCCCTGATCGAGGACGGACCAGAGGTGTGGAGCGAAGTCCGTGGTGTGGTTCATGCAGCGGGGCACGACGACGAGATGAAGGTTGGCGACCAAACTCCCGGGCTTCGCTGGTTGTGCCCTCTCGAGCGGATGTCGTCGTTGCGCGATTTCCTGGCGTTCGAAGATCACGTGAAGCGGGGGGCCGCGCGGCGCAACACTTCCGTTCCCGATTACTGGTACGAGGCTCCCGTTTATTACAAGGGGAACCATCGCGCGGTCATCGGTCCCGATGAAGAATGCAGGTGGCCGTCGTACTCGAATCGCCTCGACTTCGAGCTCGAGCTGGGGATGATCGTCGGGAAACGTGGCCGCAACATATCCGCAACCGACGCTCATCGATATGTGTTCGGGTTCACCATCCTCAACGATTTCTCGGCCCGCGACGTGCAATCGAAAGAGATGAGCGCGTGGCTCGGGCCGGCGAAAGGAAAAGACTTCTGCAACGCGCTCGGCCCCTGCATCATCACCGCCGACGAAGTGGGAGCCGAACCCGACCTCGAGATGATCTGCCGGGTGAACGGCGAGGAATGGGGGCGAGGAAGGTCCTCGGATGCTCACTGGCGATGGGCCGACATGATCTCGCACGTTTCGACGGGTGAAGACGTATGGCCGGGAGATGTCTACGGCTCGGGTACCCCCGGCGGGTGCTGTGGGCTCGACAACGATCGCGAGCTCGACCCCGGCGACGTCGTCGAGTTGGAGATCGAGCGGATAGGGATACTTCGAAACGTGATCGGGCCGCGCCCGGCCCTTACTCCCGCTTAACTTTCGAGAGCGAGCACCGCGGGGTGCTCGAGCAACCTCACTACATCGAGGATGAACTTCGCTGCCGTCATCCCGTCCAACACGCGATGGTCGAACGTGATGGACAGATTCATCATCAATCGAGCGACGATCTGACCGTCGCGGACGACGGGTCTTTCACCCGCACGATGAACGCCCAGGATGGCCGCCTGCGGATAAAAGACGATCGGGGTTGCCATCAGGCCGCCGAACGGACCGGGCGACGTCACCGTGAATGTCGCACCCTGCAGATCCTCTCTCGCGAGCTTGCCGTCGCGTGCGCCGGTTGCCAGCCGGTCGATCTCTGAAGCAATCTCGCGTAGGCGTAACCGGTCGGCGCCTTTCACCACGGGAACGGTCAGGCCAGCGGGGGTGTCGACCGCGACACCGATGTCGAAGCGATCGTGGAACACGATCTCGGATCGCTCTTCGTCGAGCGACGCGTTGAGGGCGGGATAGTCGCGAAGAGCGGTGACCACGGCCTTGACGATGAATGGCATGAACGTCAACTTTTGAAGCTCCGGTGCCCGTTCGTTCGCCAGACGTCGCGTTGCGTCGAGCTCAGTGACATCACATTCTTCGACGTGGGTGACCGGGGGAACGAGCCGGTGTGCTTCGCTCATCCGCTCGGCAACGATGCGGCGAACACCTCGCAGGGGTTCCCGTCGTTCCCCGCCGCGTGACACGGAAGGACTTGAAGCGGCGGCCGGCTCGGCGCGTCCGGTCCCCGTCGCGTGAGCCTCGACGTCGGTCCGCAAGATTCGTCCGCCGGGGCCACTTCCTCGGATCAGAGCCAGATCCACGCCAAGTTCGCGTGCGAGCTTCCGCACTGGAGGCATCGCCTTCGTCGCGCTCCCGTTTCCCGACGGTTGAGGTTGCGATCCAGCCGGCGCTCGTGTGAACACTTTCCCGACCGGTGTCTCTTTCACGTCGGGAAGGTCGATTGTTGTTCCTTCGCCGTCTCCGATCGTTACGAGAATCGTTCCAACTGGAACGACGGATCCCGCTTCGACGTGGATGCGTGCAACCGTTCCGGCGTACGGGGACGGGATCTCGGCCGTGGCCTTGTCGGTGATGACCTCGACCAGTGGGTCGTCTTCACCAATGACATCACCTTCTTTGACGAGCCACCTATCGACCTCTGCTTCGGTCACACCCTCGCCGAGATCCGGGAGCTTGAACTCCGCCATCAGAAGTCGAGAACCTTTCGAGCTCCGTTCAGGATCCGCTCCACCGACGGCAGGTAATCGTCTTCATTCGCGAACTGCGGGAAGGGCGCATCGAATCCCGTGACGCGCCCGACGGGCGCTTCGAGATCGAGCATCACGCGCTCGTGGATCAGGCTCGAGACCTCTGCGCCGATGCCGGCCATACGCGGAGCTTCGTGCACCACGAGAACGCGCTTGCACTCGGACGCGGTCTTGGTGATCGTCTCGACGTCCAGCGGGAACAGGCTCCGCAAGTCGACGACTCGCGTCTCGATCCCGCGCTCTTCTGCGAGTCGGTCTGCGGCCTTGATCGACAAAGGTGTGGTCGCGCCGTAAGTGATGATGGCAAAGTCACTTCCCTCGCGCGCGATGCGTGCCTTCGACAAGTACTGGTTGTAAGTGCCGTTGCCGTTCCCGAGCTCGAACGGTGGCTCCTCGGAGACCTCCTGGCGACCGGCCCGGTAGATGCGCTTGGGCTCCATGAAGATCACCGGATCGGGATCCTCGATCGCGGCCAGCATCATGTCGCGCGCATCCGAAGGAGTCGTAGGGCACACGACTTTCAATCCCGGCACGTGCGCGAACAGCGCCTCCGGCGAGTCCGAGTGGAGCTCGGGAGCGCGCACGCCTCCCCCGTACGGGATGCGGACGACGATCGACGCTGGTACTTCACCGCGGGTGCGCCACGCGTACCGGGCTGCGTGAACAACGATCTGCTCGAATCCCGGATACACAAAGACGTCGAACTGGATCTCGACGACGGGCAATAAGCCGTAAACCGACATGCCGATAGCGCTTCCCACGATGCCCGCCTCCGCCAGGGGGGTATCGACCACCAGCTCTTCGCCGAAGCGTTCGAGCAGCCCCGCGGTCACGCGGAAGACGCCTCCGGTGCGAGCCACGTCCTCACCCATGACGACTACGCGGTCGTCTTTCTCCATCGCTTGGTTCAGCGCGAGGTTCAGGCCCTCGACCATGGTCATCTCGCTCATGAGCCGTCCTTCGGAGGCGCGTTGAGGGGGCGAACCTCTGGGGGCCGAGAGCTTGCACGCAGCTCGTCGAGACCTTCGTCGAAGCTCCACGGCCGGCCGGATGCATAGATCCCGTCGAAGAGAATCTCGATGTCGGGTTGCTCGATCGCTTCCATGTCCGACACGGCAGTTGCGATAGTGCCCTTTGCCTCGGCCGCGATCTCGTCCTGTTTGGCCGTGTCGATCACGCCGATGCGTTGGAGGAATGACCCCATCCGTGTGAGCGGTTCGAGATGGCGCCACTTCTCGACCTCGGCCTCGTCTCGATAAAGACGAGGATCGTCCGCAGTCCCATGCGCGCCAAGCCGGTAGCAGTACGCCTCGATAAGAGTTGGCCCTTTGCCTGCGCGCCCGCGCTCTAAAGCGTCACGCGTTGCTTTCCAGCACGCGATCGGGTCGAAGCCGTCGACGCGCACGCCGGGCATGCCGTAACCCGCAGCCTTCTCGGCGATCGTTTCGGTTGCCATCTGTCGCGTGACCGGCGTCGATATCGCCCACTGATTGTTGACGCAAAAGAAAACGGTTGCCGTCTTGAAGACGGCCGCGAAGTTCATTGCCTCGTGGAAGTCGCCTTCGGACGTAGCGCCGTCACCGAACCACACCAAGCTGGCTATCGGATCGCGCTTGATCTTCGCCGCCCAAGCGAGACCCACCGCGTGCGGCAGGTGCGTGCCGATCGGTACTGAGATCGGACCGACACGGTGCTGGCGCGGGTTCCAGAACCCATGCTTGCCTCCGTAACCTCGCCACCATGCGAGCACGACGGATGCGGGCACACCGCGCAGGATCCCGATGGAGTTCTGTCGATAGGAAGGGAACACCCAATCGTCGTCCGAGCATGCATACAGAGGACCGGCTTGCGTGCCCTCTTCACCCCAGTAGAGCGCGTAGGTACCTATGCGGCCTTGACGCTGTAGAGCGACCGCGCGTTCGTCGAACGTCCGCAGCAGCACCAGCCACCGGTACATCTCGATGAGATCTTTGTCGTCGAGCCCATCGGGGACGGGCGCGTCGGGGATGTCCCGGCCGTCGCCGATGAACCGTAGAAGCTCGCTCATCCTTAGTGTTGCGACAGGGGGCCGTATTCGGTGACGCGCACTAACCTGATCCGGCTGATCTTTCGGATGCGCTCTTCGGCGTGCTCCATGGCGGCTCTCGCGGTGGAGATCCCGCGTTCTTGCGCCATGGCGAAGATCAGCTGGAGTTGTTTGTAGATCCCTTCGACCTTCTTCATCGCGCGCTCGCGGTCATAGCCGCGGAGCTCGTCCTCAACGTTGATCAGCCCCCCGGCATTAACGACAAAGTCCGGCGCGTACAGGATCCCCAAGTCACGCAATTTGTCGCCGTGCTGTTCTCGAGCCAGCTGGTTGTTCGCGCACCCCGCGATGATCTTGCAGCGCAGCTCAGAGATCGTGTCGTCGTTGATCCCTCCACCTAATGCGCAGGGAGCAAAGATGTCGGTAGCCAGCGTGTGAACTGTTTCGAGGGGCGTGGTTTCGACACCGAAATCGCTGACCGCCTTGCCGAGGTTGTCGACGTCGATGTCGGCGATCGTCACCTTGGCTCCCTCTTTGACGAGGTAACCGGCGAGTGCATGACCGACCTTCCCAACACCTTGGATGGCTACAGTCCGGTCTTTCAAGCTCGCGTCGCCGAACACTTCCAGCGCGCAAGCCTTCATCCCGTGCAGCACTCCGTAGGCAGTCACCGGCGACGGATCGCCGGAACCTCCGTACGTGTGAGAGCAACCCGTGACCCACCTGCTCTCTCGGCGAACGACATCCATGTCCTCGAGAGCAGTGCCGACGTCCTCAGCAGTGATGTAACGACCACCCAGCGTCTCGATGAAGCGTCCGTAGGCGCGGAACAGCTCTTCGGATGCGATCCGCTTGGGATCCCCGATGATCACGGCCTTGCCTCCGCCCAGATCGAGCCCGGCAGCCGCGGCCTTGTAGGTCATGCCCTTCGACAGCCGGAGCACGTCTACCAGGGCTTCGCCTTCGCTCTTGTACGGATAGAAGCGGGTGCCACCGAGAGCGGGCCCGAGAGCCGTTGAATGAATGGCGATGATCGCTCTGAGCCCCGAGTTGTCGTCGGAGCAGAACACGATCTGTTCGTAGCCATCACCGTTGATGTGCTCGAAGACACTCATCGTGTTGTTTCCCCCTTGAGGAAGGGAATCCAATCCCGCACGTGGCGGCTAGGAATCCCAATTCCTACCTTAGCGGC
This sequence comes from Actinomycetota bacterium, assembly GCA_046262955.1. Taxonomy (GTDB): domain Bacteria; phylum Actinomycetota; class CADDZG01; order CADDZG01; family WHSQ01; genus JALZGD01. The sequence continues at coordinate 5,459 of JBHELU010000118.1, forward strand.
GCTGTGCCATTGGCTGGAGCCGTAAACCACCCGGTGGTTCGGCCCCCAGATGGTACCGCCCCATGCGTGCGCCCCCCTTGGCTGGTGGGTACCATCAGCGCGTGATCAAAACCTCTTACCTACGCGTCTACCAGCCTCTTTCGGCGTTCTCATCCGAAGAGAGAGACCGCTGGCTCTCAGAGCCTGAGCGCGAGGAGCTCCCAGATCTGAAGGTCGCGCGCCACTGGCTTGCGACAGGGGCGATGCTCGCCGCGGACGGGCTGGGTGTGACCGACGGGGCGTTCGTCAGGCGCACGAGGGGCGACTTGATGGTCTGCCCGTGGCGAACCAGGCTGCGCATGCTCGCGGGGCTGCTTGCCTTCAGGACGTCCGTCCCCGAGGAAGTGGCAGACGTGTTCGTGCCCGAAGAGGAGGCCAGGCGCGCCGCTCACGAGCTGGCCGAGCTGGGCGAGACCCATCCCGAGGTGAGATCGCACATCCTCCATGCGAACTGGCACGTGCCGCTGCGCTGGTTCGCCGCCTTCGATGACTCCGAACGGATCCTCACGGAGGACCGAGCCGGCTTGCGGGTGCGGTACGAGACCTCTCTCAGCTCCGCTCGGACGCGACTGGAGCACGCGCTTTCAGTGCTCGAGCAGGCGTGGATCGATTCGACCGTCGTCGACAGCGTGCGCGAGCTGCTTGCATGGCTCACCGAATTCTCCGATGAAGGCATCGTGGAGCTCGACTACTCGTCGGTTGCGTCGATGTTCGCCGACGAGGAGCTTTTGGACGACCACTCTGCCTCGGAGGTGTCCAACTGCATCGAAGCGCTTGCTGCAGGCGATGTCGAAAGGGCCGGGCGCACCTTCGCGACCCTCACCGAGCGGTGGACAGAAGTGCGCGCTCACGAGGTCGTCAATTAGTCGAATACCCGCCTGGATGTCCGGTTTGCGACGTTTTCGGGCCGTTTGTGACTAGTTGCCCGTAGCTAGGCGAGCGTAGCCCCGAATCGTCCGAAAATGGCCCCAATTAGCCATTCCGTTTTGGGGGCAAATCGCACCATCATGACCATCAACGCCAAGGGCAGTCCGTGTGGGCATCTCTTGGCGGAGAGGACCGGACAACGCCGGTCCCGACGTTGATGAGATCGGAGGCAAGCTGATGGCGCAGAAGGACGGTGCGCTACTCACGCCCGCCGAAGTCGCTGCGATGTTCCGAGTTGACCCGAAGACGGTCACTCGGTGGGCGAAGGCTGGCAAGCTCTCCTCGATCCGGACGCTTGGCGGACACCGCCGCTACCGTGCGGACGAGGTCAAGAAGTTCCTCGAGGGTGCCAGGCTCGCGTCGAGCACCAGCGAATAACAGCAACTAAAAAGACTCGAGATCAAGAACGGGCGCATGAGCGTCCGTTCTTGCGCGTCTAATGTCGGGCACCGACTAGGAATCCCGATTCCACACTCGGCGGGGCCGTGCCGCTAACGCAGCGCGGCGTGGCACCGTCTGCAATGTGGCGAGGGACAGAATCGAACTGTCGACACCGCGATTTTCAGTCGCGTGCTCTGCCAACTGAGCTACCTCGCCTAAGTCGCGCGAAGGATAGCAAGACGCCCAAAGCCGTCTGTTAGCCTCGGTTGCCGAGCAAGCAAGCCCCAGTGGAGCAGTCTGGAGTGCTCATCTCCCTGTCAAGGAGAAGGTCGCCGGTTCAAGTCCGGTCTGGGGCGCCCATTGACTTTGGCCCGTTTGGCTCTACGGTTCCCGTTGTCCGATAGGTCCACGGCAAAGGAGCCGTCAGTGAAACGAAGTTTCGCGGGTGTAGCCATCGCCCTGCTGTTGTCTTCCGCGTTGGTTGGGGGGATGACGTCGACATCGGCCGCGTCGAGCGGCGTCGATAGTCGGGTAAGTGTCGGTAGTCCAGCGACTCCGTTCGCAGAGAATAAGCAGAACGAACCTGCGCTAGCGGTCGACGCTCACGATCCCTCCGTGCTCGCGGCTGGATCAAACGACGAGATCGACTTGGAGGCCTGTAACTCCGGCGACGACACGAAGTGCCCGTTCACCCCAGGGATCGGAGTCTCGGGCGTGTACTTCTCGACGAACACCGGCGACTCCTGGACTCAGCCGACCTATCAAGGTCTTACCGCTCGTAACTGCCAAGGAGCTCCGGGTAACAGCGACCCGGAGTGCACGCCGCAGGTTGGTCCCATCGGAACGCTGCCTAGGTACTACGAGAACAAACTCGTGTCGGACGGCGATCCGGCGCTCGCCTTCGGTCCGCGCCGCGGAACAAACGGAAAGTTCGATTGGGACAATGGTTCACGCCTTTACTACGCGAACCTCACTGCGAACCTGAACACCGCCCGCGATGACTTGGCTTTCAAGGGATTCGAGGGCATCGCGGTGTCCCGGACCGACGACCGAGGGGCCACATGGAAGGACCCCGTCGTTGTGTCGAAGCAGTCGAGCACCACCTTCTCCGATAAGGAGCAGATCTGGGCCGACAACGCGACATCGAGCAGATACTTCGGCAACGTCTATCTGTGTTGGGCATCTTTCCGTGGCCAGGAGAAGGGGAATGCAGCCCCGGCCCCCTTGATCGTCGCGGTATCGAGCGACGGTGGGGACACGTGGACGCAGCACCAGTTGACCGCCGCGGCCAACAACGGTCAGCGGAATCCGATGGACGGTTGCACCGTTCGGACTGACAGCACCGGCAACGCCTACGTCTTTGGCGTTGGGACGGACTCGTCACAGTCGCACCAGGCGTTCGAGGTCATGTCTGTCTCTAAAGATGGGGGCAAGATCTGGTCGCAACCAAAGCCCGTTGCCGGTCCGGTGACTCAGCCGGGCGTGACCGACCCCGTTCAGGGACGACCGGTCATCGACGGCGAGGCCGGAGCTCGTAGCGATCTCGCACCTGCTCCTAGTGTCGATATCGCCAACGGGGCCCCAAGCGGTTCCGACGCCACAAATCGCATCGTGATGACGTATGTGAGCGGGGACATCACGCATCCACACGTCTACTTCACGGAGTCGAGCAACCTCGGGCAGACGTGGTCCGCACCTAGCCCGATCGAATCCGCCGGGGACCGCGGCTACTACACCGCGCCGGCGATCTCACCTAATGGTCGTGACGTGTACGTCGTGTACAACGCATTCACGACTCCATACCGGAACGACACGACTACTCCCCGCTCGCTTGTGGGAGTCGTTCTGCATGCCAACGTTTCCGGGGTAGGCACCGGATCGTTCTCGGAGCTTCACCGAGGGACGCCGGGAGATCCGAGAGGGAGCAGCGCCAATGCGCTGACCGACGAGTTCCTCGGTGACTACGTTTATGCGGTGGCGACGCGCACATACGGGGCAGCAGTGTGGAACGACATGCGCAACGGGGCAGACTGCCCGGCGATAGATGCGTGGCGCCACGGCTTGCAAACCGCCGACACGTCGGATGACGTTCCTCGACCGGCACCACAGCAGGACTGCCCGGCGAACTTCGGTAACTCGGACATCTACGGCGGGTCGTTCCCGGACCCGACGCCCTAGCTCACCAGTAAGGTTCGTTGGAGCCCTGCGGTGACGAACAGGAGCCGCAGGGCTCTCGATCTAGAAGTTTTGGCGCACTGATCGAGTGCAGCAAACGGTGCACCCAACGGGATGCGGACCCCGCCCTACGGCTCCTCCACCGGTGTCACCTCGTGGATACCCGGCAGGCCCTTGAAGCGCACACGGCGAGTGATGCCAAAGTTGAAGTCAGGATGATCTCGGAGACGGTCGCGCACTGTGCTGGACACGAGGACCTCGTCTGCCCGAGCCTTGGCGGAGACACGGGCGGCCGTATTGACGGCAATTCCGTAGAACTCGTCCCCATGTTTGATCGCTTCTCCCGTGTGGATCCCGAGGCGAACGCGAAGTGGAGGGTCGAGACCGAGGAGCTCTGGATGGGCGAGGGCGCGCTGAATCCGCAGAGCGCAGCGAAGAGCCGATTCGGGATCGTTGAATGCTGCCATGAATCCATCCCCTCGAGTACCCACTTCGATCCCGCCCGCCTCAGCGAGCTCTTGGCGGACGATGACGTTATGTGCCTCCAGGAGCTCCACCCACGCCGAGTCGCCGACGGTTCGAGCCGTTCGCGTCGAGGCCACGATGTCGCTGAACAAGATGGTCACCTCCGAGGAGGGTCGTGCTTCGAACTTGGATCGAGTGCGAGTCGGCGCCTGCGACGACTTAATCGACTCTCGCTCTCGCACCGGCGTCGTGGCGTGGGAGAGCTCCGCCGCCAGTTCCTCCGCTTCACGATCGATGCGACGTAGCAACAAACGCTTAGCTGCTCCGGCAGCAGCCCTCACGAGGGGCGCGGCACGCTCTCGCTGCTGCGTGTTTATGAGGAAGCGCGCATAGTCCAGCTGAGTCTGAGCCATCGAAGGCCATTGAGCCAGAGCGCTGTTCTGGTCGAGCGCAGCCAGGAAGTGTTTCTCGGCGAGTCGCTCGTGACCCTGCGTCGCCGCGAGGATCCCGAGATGCCGATCCACAGCGCCTCTGGAGATAAGGGTTCGCGCTCCGATGGCGTTTCGAGAAGCGAATGGCAAGAGCAGTCTGTACAAGGGCCGGGCGGCTGTCTTATCTCGTACGTGCCCACACACTTCGGCAAGGAGTGCGAGCCCGAGAAGCCACGGGCCCCCGCGCCGAACGGGACCGAAATCATCGGCGCCGAGCTCTGCAAAGAGTTCTTCGCACCGTTCCCTCTCGCCTGCGTGCCACATCACGAAGGCAAGTGCGCAACGCCACAAGGCGAGTGCGGGATAGCTGTCTACGAAAGCCTGGACGACAGGCAAGACCTGGCCCGCGTTGCCGCGTTCGATCTCGATCATTAGTCTGTGGCCCACGATGTAGAGGGGCGCGACTGCGTCGGAGGTCGCGGCTGCCAATGCTTCGGCGGTGTCGTATAGGGACGCGGCAGCATCGAAATCACCGCTCACTTCCGCAAGCGCACCGTGAAAGAAAGGGCCGTACCATCGATACGTTTCCTGTCCGAGCTCCTTTACGGTCCGCTCGAATTGCGCTATGTCGGACACAGCCTGGTCGAGTTTGGCGAACTCGACGAAATCGACGATGCGCCAGATGCGCCCCTCTAGCACCATCTCTGGTTCGGCTCCCTCGTCGCCCAGCTCGAGGATCTCGGTGGCAATCGCGACGCGGTGATCGAGGGTATCGACCGTGCCTCCGGCCACACGGTACTCGTGCAATGAGCGCGCGAGGACGGCGGCATCTCGAAGGCCTCGGGCGATATCTACGGCCTCGCGAGCAAGGATCGCTCGACGGGAAGCCTGATCCGACCAATACAGCTCGGAGGCGAGGCGGCCCAAGAGCAGGGCCTTTTGTGCCGACGCGATGTGTCCATGCAACTCGAGCGCTTCCTCGAGGCGCGAAACAAGGTCTTCGTCGACCGAACCTATCCCCCCGACGGACTGGGCGCTGAGGAGCAAAACCGCTCGCCCGAAGTGCTCACAGGAACCTGCAGCCCGAGCTGCGGCCATAGCAGCAGCGAGACTCGCCTTAGCGGCGGCATCGTTCTTCTCTGCGAACTGCGCTTTGGCGACGTCGTAATAGATATCGCTTTTCGCGCCGAGGTCAGTCTCCGCTTCCGCGACCGCGGCAAGGCTCCGGTAGTAGCTTTCCTGGCTGCCCTCGGCCCCCGCTTTCACCATCACTCATTCGAGGATATCGACAGCGGTCGACCGCGCCCAGGGCCACTCATGAGGGCATCATCGTCGCGGATTACTCGTCGGGGGAAGGCCGCCTCCCGCCTCGACGAACGTGAATTTCGGTTGGTGCGAGCGTGCATTTCTGCATAGTGCGCCGCCTCACTCGCCGCTTGAATGACCTGTGACTGTTG
>JBHELU010000119.1:0-8285 GCA_046262955.1 Actinomycetota bacterium
GCTCGATGGTGTGCTCGACGACCGACGTGATCGCGGAGGGACGGAAGCTGCGGAAGCGGCTCGGCGGCGGAATGCGTCAGGTGGGCGTTATCGCTGCAGCAGCCAGAGTCGCCCTCGACTCGGGCGTCGAGCGGCTGGCCGAGGACCACGCGAATGCTCGGACGCTCGCGGAGGGCCTTGCCGATCTCGACGAGACGGCGGTCGACCTTGGTTCGGTTGAAACCAACATGGTCTACCTGAACCTTGCTCCGTTCGGGAAGACCGGCCCCCAGGTAGCAGATGAGCTTCTCGGCGAGGGAGTCCTCACGCTGGGAATGGCTCCCCACGTGATGCGCCTGGTCACTCACCGGGATGTCTCTTCTCAGGACATCGAAAAGGCTCTAGCGGCTTTTGCGAAGGTGCTGAGGGGCTAACCGGAACCGGTTTCAGAGCAGCGCAGATGGGCAACTTTCTAAAGTGGTCCTTACTTTTGACCTGTGTCTCCCGCGGGATGAAGCCAGCGTCCCGGTAGTTCGGCACTTGTGTCGCAACGCGCTCGCCGAACTGGGGGTCGAAGCCGACTGCGTCGGGGACGTCGAGCTTGCAGTGACAGAGGCGTGCACGAACGTCGTTCTCCACGCAGTGGGAACTCAGGACGTGTACGAGGTTTCGGTGCGGGTTGAGCCTCCGATCTGCTCCATCAAAGTCACCGATCTTGGGATCGGTCTTGCAGAGAGCGATCTAGAGCGCGAGGCGTTAACTCACGAAGAGAGCGGCCGAGGGATCTTCCTTATGCGCCACGTGGTGGACAAACTTCGATTCGTGTCCAAGCCCGAACAGGGCACGCTCGTCCATCTCGAAAAAGAGCTGAAGTTCGACGAGAGGTCACTCGCAGCTCGCTTGCTCGCCGTCGGCTAGGGCCCGCCCTGCTGCGCAATATCATCGAACTATCAACCACAGATCATTCGACGTAGTCGTCGCCGGAGGCGGCGTTATCGGTACGGCGATCGCGTGGCGATGCGCGCGCCGTGGCTTATCCGTGGCGGTTATCGACGACGATCCCGGCCACGGCTCGTCGTGGGCAGCAGCCGGGTTGCTTGCCCCCATAACGGAGGCTCACTACGGCGAAGAGATCCTCTTGCGTCTCAACGTTGCGTCGGCCGACATGTATCCGGATTTTGTCAGCGAGCTGACCGGAGAGACGGGCGATGATGTCGGCTACACGCGATGTGGCACCTTGCTGGTGGCGCGCGACTCGGACGAGAACCGCGCGCTGGATGATGTCTTTGCTTATCAGCAGCGCCTCGGCCTGACGGCGAAACGACTTCGAGGCTCGGAATGCCACTCCCTCGAGCCCGCGCTTGCACCCGGGATCCGCGGCGGGATCCTCGTAGAAAGCGATCACCAGATCGATAACCGTGCGCTCGGGTCCTCGCTTCGGATCGCCTGCGAAAAGAGTGGCGTCGTCATCGAGGACGTGCGCGTTTCGCGTATCGAAGTAGACGGAGGCCGAGCTGTTGGTGCGGCTCTGTCCACGGGCGAACGCGTCGATGCGGGCACGGTCGTTATCGCGGCGGGTTCTTGCAGCGTTGAGATAGGAGGCATCCCGACCGAAGAATTCCCCTTGCGTCCCGTCAAGGGCCAGCTTCTACATCTGAAGTCGCCAGACGGCACTTCGATCGTTTCCCATAACGTGCGCGGCTTCGATTGCTATCTGCTGGACCGGGGTGATGGGCGCGCGGTTCTGGGCGGAACGGTCGAGGAGCGCGGATACGACTCTCGCATCACGTTCGCTGCCGTGCACGATCTGTTGAGAGACGGATACGAACTGGTACCCGGCTTGTACGACTACGAGCTGGCAGAGATTGCGGTCGGGTTCCGGCCGGGCACGCCGGACAATGCACCGATCCTTGGACAGACATCGATTCCAGGTCTCGTTGCGGCGACGGGCCACTTCAGGAATGGGTTCCTGCTCGCTCCCGTCACGGCCGTGGCGATCGAGCGGTTGATCGTTGACGGTGTTGCTGACGATCGGGTAGCCGCGTTCGCGCCGGGTCGCTTTAGGCGCGAGGGACCTGGGTCGTGAACGTCGTGATCAATGGGGACACCGCTGAAGTGGACGCTCGAGAAACGCTCGAGAAGCTCGTCAGTGGCATCGCAGAAGATCGTCGCGGTGTCGCTGCAGCCGTCAACGGTGAGGTCATTCCCCGTTCGCAGTGGAGTGGCAGGAAACTGTCTGAAGGCGACCGCATCGAAGTGCTTTCGGCGATCGGAGGCGGCTGAGCGTGGACGATCCTTTTGTCATCGCACAAGAGAGCTTCTCGTCGCGGCTCATCATGGGCACGGGCGGAGCGGCAAGCCTCGAATCGCTCGAGCGAGCCCTCGTTGCGTCGGGGGCCGAACTTGCAACGGTCGCCCTCCGACGGATCGACCCTTCGGCCCGAGGCTCCATCGTCGATGTTCTCGATCGGGCCGGGTGCAGGCTCTTGCCGAACACAGCGGGTTGTTTCACGGCTCGGGACGCGGTTCTCACCGCTCGATTGGCGCGCGAGGCGTTCGCTACGGATTGGATCAAGCTCGAGGTTATCGGCGACGATAAGACGCTCCTGCCCGACCCGATCGCACTGGTCGAGGCGGCGGAAACGTTGGTTGATGAGGGATTCGTCGTGCTTGCGTACACGAACGATGACCCCATAACGGCGTTGCGTTTGCAAGACGCAGGGTGCGCGGCGGTCATGCCGCTCGGATCGCCGATAGGAAGCGGCATGGGGATCCGCAATCCTTACAACCTTTCGATCATCGTCGAGCGTGCCTCGGTCCCCGTCGTGCTCGACGCGGGAATAGGGACCGCATCCGACGCCACCGTCGCGATGGAATTGGGGTGCGACGCGGTGCTGGTGGCCAGCGCGATCACCAGGGCCCAAGATCCGGTGCGGATGGCAGAAGCGATGCGCAGCGCGGTGAACGCCGGCCGGCTCGCGCGACTTGCCGGCAGGATCCCGCAACGTCGTTACGCCGAACCGTCGACGACTTTCGAGGGGATGCCCGACCTCTCCTAGGGCCGCGAACGCTGCATACCTATTGCGGTTGGCGGGTATCAAAGAACAAGAGACACATATGTCGACCCGGATGGAGGTGTGTCGTGCCTCAGGGATCTTGGAGCGCGAAGCGAGAGCGGCAGTACGAGCACATCAAGGACGGCGAGAAGAAGCAAGGTGCATCGACGAAGAAAGCCAAGGAGATAGCCGCCCGCACCGTGAACAAGGAACGCGCTCGCTCGGGCGAATCGAAAACGAAGTCGCGTTCTTCGACTCGCGACATGTCGTCCGGTCGTCGCGGTGGCCAGCGGTCGGGAACGAACCGTCCGAAGGGGCGGACGAAAGAGCAGCTCTACAACGAAGCCAAGCAGCGAGGGATCGAAGGCCGATCGAAGATGACAAAAGAGCAGCTCCAAAAGGCGCTGGCAGGTAAGAAAAGCTGACGGGGTCGTCCGGTCCGGGCCGCGCTGTGCCGGCGCGGCCCGGGCATGTTTTCATCGGCACATCCGGATGGCAGTACCGCCACTGGCGCGAGACCTTCTACCCGCTCGGCGTCGCTCAAGGAAAGTGGCTCGAGTTCTACGCGGAGCGATTCGCCACCGTCGAGCTGAACGCGTCGTTCTATCGATTGCCGTCGCGGGAAACGTTCGAGAAGTGGCGAGTGCGCACGCCCGACGACTTCATATTCGCGGTAAAGATGAGTCGATATCTCACTCATATCAAGAAGCTCGTTGAGCCTGAGGAACCCGTCGAGCGCTTCCTGAAACACGCTACGGGCTTGGGAGACAAGCTCGGCCCGATCCTGGTCCAGCTGCCTCCGACGCTTCCGATCGATGTCGAGGGGTTGGCTCATGTTCTTTCGCTGATCCCTCGCGATCTAAGAGTCGCCGTCGAGTTCCGTCACGACAGCTGGTTCGTAGACGACGTGCGGGAGGTGCTCGAGAAGTACGGTGCTGCGAACTGTTGGGCAGATCGGGGATCGCGCCCGATCACGGCCCTGTGGCGGACAACGGATTGGGGATTCGTGCGGTTCCATCAGGGAAACGGCAGGCCGTGGCCCTGCTACTCGAAGGAGATCCTGTCCAACTGGGCGCAACGGATAGACGAGACGTGGGGGTCGGACGGAGACGTCTACGCGTTCTTCAACAACGATCAGCGAGCGTGTGCTCTGCGGGATGCGGGTCTCTTCTCTAAAGCGATCGCCGCGCGGAGGCTCGAACCTACGCGGGTCGCTCCGCGTCGGGACGTGACTCTGGGGGACAGCGAGGAGCGGGACGAACCCGCAGGTCGGGACGCGCTCTGGTAGTCATTGCTTGTGGGTGACATCTATGTCGGCACGGCGTCGTGGACGGACAAGTCGCTGCTCGGTTCCGGCTGGTATCCGACGGGCGTGAAGTCTGCTGCGGACCGGTTGAAGTTTTACGCCGACAACTTCCCGTTGGTCGAGGTCGATTCGACTTACTACTTCCCGCCGAGCGAGAAAAACTCGGAGCTCTGGGTCGAAAGGACGCCCGCGGATTTTGTCTTCAACATCAAAGCGTTCTCGCTTCTGACCCAACATCCGACCAAAGTCGAAGCCCTCTACAAAGACTTGGACAAGCCCGACAAGAAGTCGATCTATCCAAAGGATCTCGCTCCCGAAGTCATCGACGAGGTGTGGGATCGATTCCTTTTAGCTCTACAACCGCTTTACGACGCGAAGAAGATGGGTCTGCTTCTGTTCCAGTTCCCGCCTTGGTTCACCATCGCTCGAAAGAACAAGGACTACATCCTCGAGTGTGCAAAGCGCGCGGCCCCCTACAAGATCTGCGTCGAATTCCGCAACAAGACGTGGATGACGGAGGACAACGTGCAGGAAACCCTCGATTTTCTGGAAGGCCACGGCTTGCCTTACGTGTGTGTTGACATGCCGCAAGGGTTCAAGAGCTCACTGCCGCCCGTCGTTGCCGCCACGGCCGACGTCGCTGTGATGCGCTTCCACGGCCACAACGATGCCGAGTGGGAATCGGGTTCCGTTCAGAAGCGGTTCAAATACCTGTACTCGAAAAAGGAATTGGAGGAGTGGGCTCCCAAGTTGAAGGAGCTTTCGTCCTCGACCGACTCGACTCACGTGCTGATGAACAATTGTTACCGAGACTACGCGCAGCAGAACGCTTCGGAGCTAGCCGACCTGCTGCGACAGTCCCGCTGAAACCTTCAGAAGCGACAGTGTTCTCGGAGGAGCGAAGTCGCCAAAGAATCTCTGCGGTCGAGCGTTAGGGCACTCGCCGGTAAGTCATCGCGATGTCGTCTTCCCAGGTGTGACCGTCGCGGCACAACTCTCCTTGACCGGTGATCGTGTCACCACCTCCTTTGAAGGTGCCTGTGAATCGCTGCGAGAAACCCTCTGAATCGCGCCACCACTTCCACTCCGAGGAAGTGATGCTGAGCTCGTAAACGCGGTGTACACCCCGGGAATCGAAATAGAACATCCGCAACGCTTCATTCAACTCTTGGGGCTCGCCGATCCGGTCGATGGATGTGTTGCCGATTACGGACGTCGAATTCGGGAAGTCGGGATGATCGTTTTCGGATCTCATCAAGAGAAACTTCTCGCCGTCCATCCACTCAAAGGTCGTCTTCCCATGCACGACGACCCCCGGAACCATCGGGTGCGTAGCCTCGAGGTTCCACTCGCCGACCAGGACATCCAAACTTTGAAGCGACGGATTTCTCTCCTCGTCCAACCCATCCTCCTTCGGACTTCGTGTGCTCGTGAACCATAGGCGGCTGATTCACCTTTTCGTCAGTACCGCGTGAGTGACGCCGTCGGCGCCAACGAACTCGGTGCAGCGGTATGCGCTCAGCGCGTCGCCGACACCTTCGAACAGTCGCTCTCCACGACCCAAGACCACCGGACTGATCGCAAAGTGAAGATGGTCGATCAGCCCGGCGCGCAAGTACTGCTGGACCGTCGAGGCTCCACCTCCGATACGGACATCCTTGCCGTCCGCTGCTTCGAAAGCCCGCTCTAACGCCGCCTCGATCCCATCGGTAACGAAGTGGAAGGTAGTCCCACCCTGCATCGGGATGTCATTGCGCGGGAAGTGAGTGAGGACGAAAACGTCGTGGTGATAGGGCGGCTCGGCACCCCACCACCCTTTCCATTCCTCGTCGGTCCAGTCGCCGCGTATGGGACCGAACATGTTGCGACCCATGACGTGCGCGCCGATTCCTTCGTCCCCGGCGACCATGAAGTCATTGCTCACGCCTTCTTCGCTGGCTCCGGGGTCACCGGTCATTTCTCCCCAGTGGCGGGTCTTGAAGATCCACTCGTGTAGCTCCTCAGCACCTTCGCCGAGCGGAGCGTCGAGGCTCTGATTCGGGCCCGCGCCGAAACCATCGAGGGATATCGAGAAATTGTGCACTCGAAGTCGCGGCATCCGATAGTCCTTCCATTAGTGCTGATAGATATCGCCCGGCGCTGAGCGACAACCTGCGGAAACGACCTAACGCAGTGCTGATCCGAACCTAAACATTCTCGATGATGCGATGAGGTGGGTCGGGTTGGGGGCTGTTGCTCGTCTCCGATCAGCAGCAGGACGCTTCGCGGTCACAGACGAACCAGAGTAGCAACCCAGATCGTCCCGAGAAGTTGCGCATGCCCGTCGTCCGACCAGCCAAGCTCGGCCACAAGGCGGTGCCACAGCGCACCATCCATGGTCGCAGCGAGCACGTCTCGGCAGTGCTCCTCACTGACGGCCAGTTGTCCGGTGGCTGCGGCGGCACGCGCGTACTGTTCCGCAGCACCGTGGCGCCTTTCGTCGAATTCGGCCAACATTGCGGCGGCAGCTGGTTCGCTCGTAGCTGCTCCCTGCAGCGCACGGAACAAGGGCGTCATGCGGCGAAGCACCGGGGTGATCACCTCGGCGTGAGCTCGAAGGCGGGTAGCGAGATCTGGTTCGGCTAGCACGGCCCGGATCTCGGGCCGGTCCAGTAGAGGGATGTCGTCCTCGTCCCCTCGAAAAGTGGCGTACCAAACCTGCCGCAGGAGTGTTGGCTTGTTCCGATACGCGGCGTAAACGGTCTCTACCGCCACGCCGGCGGACCGAGCTACTTCGGCGATCGTCGTCCGCCCGTATCCCTGCGCGACAAAGAGATCATGAGCGGCACGAATGATTCGCCGCCGGGTTTCGCCGGCCTGTTGGCTTCTGCGGGCCGACCGATAGTGCCTCTTGACAACTGGCTTCATTTGGATACATGGTACCTGTATTAAGAACAGTTTACTTGTAACAGTCGGAGTGGGGCGAGGAGGGCTTCTAGTGAGCGAGCGAGATGACTTCTTGGAATCGGTATTGCCTCGATTGACCGAGGTCGATACCGCGCTGCATAACGGGGACGCCAAGCCCCGATTGGCCCTTTGGGCTGAAGACGATCCAGTGACGGTGTTCGGTGCCCTCTTGTCGGTAACCGGCAGGGATGAGGTCGCGTCCACTTTCGAGTGGCTCGCGGAACGTTTTTCGAACTGCGAATCGTTCGAATACGACGTCGTTGCTGCCGACGCCAGGGGCGACCTGGGCTACATCGTCGGCGTGGAGCACACCACTGCGTCCACTGGTGGCGCCCCCCCTCACGCTTATTCCTTGCGGGTAACGACGATCTTTCGGCGCGAAGACGGCGAATGGAAAGTGGTGCATCGCCACGCCGACCCCGTTCCAGATAGCGGGGCACAGGAGCAGTTGTCACGCCTGGCCGGTGCAGACGCACACTCCTAACCCAAAAGGATGGAATCGCCAGTGGCGTCGCGTCAGCGACGAGCCACCGAGGATCCGACGTCTCCTGGCACTTAGACCCCTCCTGCAGGGGAGGGGGCGGGCGCGGAGAACCTTCGGCTGAGGATTCTGAACCGAAGACCAGGCAGATCGAGGGAGTTGAGATGAAGTCGGCTTTTTCCCAGCGCGCACCGCGGGCGGCCACGGCTGCCGTGGTTGCTCTCACACTTTTCACTAGCCTTGTAGGGATCGCAGCCAGGAGCTTCGGCGCCGTAGCGGAGGCCTCTCATTCCCGCTCCGCCCCCAGGTTCTCAGCTCCCATCGTTCTCCCGGCATCCGGCGACACCGGCTCGACCAGCAAGACTTGTTACAACCCATGTGGTGAGCCATCGCTTATCCAGGCTCCGGACGGAACGATCTACGTCTCGACGCCCCGCACTTTGCTCGTGTGCTGCAACAGCGTCGCAAGCCCCGTGTGGCGCTCTGACGATCTGGGTGCCAGTTGGACCGACCCCAT
>JBHELU010000120.1:0-6688 GCA_046262955.1 Actinomycetota bacterium
GCAACCGAACCTCCACCCGCTCCCGCAGAGCCGGCTCAACCGGCCGCGGCCGCCGTGGCGGCACCAGAACCGGTTGCTGCGGCCGCGCCGGCCCAAACATTGCCGTCGGGCGTCACCCACGGCACGACCGGAGGCACCCGCCTGCGTCCGGAAGACGAGGTTTCCACCGAGTCGCAGTTCGAGGGCCAGCAAGCGATGTACGAGCGGCGCCGGCTGATCGACGAGCTGGTAGCTACCGGGGTCCCGTCGGTGGCTGCGTCGGGAACGGGCCGGGCTCGAGCACCGTGGCTCGCGCTCTTCTACCTGATCATCCCGATCGTCGTCGTGGTTCTGCTTGTGAACAACAACAGCACTTCGGCGGCCCCGCCGACAAATAGCCCGTCGGCCAGCGCACCGGCTTCCGGAGGAGGCCTTTCGATCACAGCTCACAACGTTGCGTTCGACACTTCCGAGCTCAACGTCCCGGCGGCCGGTGGAACTCTGTCCTTCGTCAACCAGGACTCGACGACGCACAACTTCGCGATATTCAAGGACAAGTCGGCAACCGATCAGCTGTTCAAGAGCCCCGACGTCGGTGCCAACCAAACCGTCGAGATCGACATCCCCAAGCTGGACAAGGGGAGCTACTACTTCGAGTGCCAGTACCACCCGACCTCGATGAACGGGACGCTCACGGTTAAGTGAAGCGCAGCTGAAGTAATAGACTGCTTCGGCTGCTCGTGAAACTTTTCACAAGCACCTGACCCTAGGCACGATCTGCCGTTCGAAGGGAGGGGCCGCCGTGTCGACCGAGTTCGACGTCGCCATCGTTGGCGGAGGCCCGTCCGGCGCCGCTGCCGCGCACTATCTCGCGACTAGGGGCCACTCAGTCATCGTGTGCGAGAAGAAAACCTTCCCGCGAGAGAAGACGTGCGGCGACGGTCTGACCCCGCGCGCGATCAAGCAGCTGCAAGAGATGGGTCTCGGCGACGAACTTCGTTCGTGGGAGCCCGTCGAAGGATTGCGCGTCCACGCGGCCGGGAAAACGCTCGAGCTTCCCTTCCCTCGGCTCGAGAAGTGGGTCAACTACGGATTGGTCAAACCACGTAAGGACCTTGACAAGGTCGTGCTCGACAACGCCGAGAAAGCCGGAGCGAAGGTCCTGTATCACACACAAGCGGTCGAGCCGCTGTTCGACCGTGGCGTGATGTCCGGCTTCCTAGCGAAGCGCGATGGCGAGGACGAGCTCATCCATGCGAAGTGGGTCGTGTGCGCCGAGGGGGCCGCGACGAAGTTCGCTCGGTCGCTCGGGCGTGTGCGCGATCCCGAGTACCCGATGGGATTCGCGATCCGTCAGTACTTCGATTCACCCATGCAACATTCGGGTTGGTTCGAGGCCTATCTAGACGTGCGCTCCGATGGAGACTCGCTGCCGGGTTACGGATGGGTGTTTCCGGTCGGCGATGGGACGGTGAACGCGGGCGTTGGCCTCCTATCCACGTCCGATCACTGGGGGCAGGTAAACCTGCACCAGCTCCAGCGTGCGTTCGTCGACTCCGTGCCCAAGGAGTGGGGTATCAGTGAAGAGACCGTTGTGTCGCGGCCCCGTGCCGGTCGTCTGTTCATGGGCGGAAGCGTGTGGCCGGCGCACGGTCCCGGTTTCGTCCTTGTTGGTGACGCCGCCGGCATGATCAACCCGTGTAACGGTGAGGGCATCGCGTACGGATACGAGACCGGGCGAATGGCCGCGCGCCATCTCGATGAGGCTCTACGAACCGGTTCGTCGGTCTCGCTTCCCGAGTACACCCAAGAGCTCGAGGACACGTACGGCGCTTACTACCGCTTGGGCCGCAGGTTCGTGAAAACGATCGGGCACCCGGCGATCATGGAGAAGCTCGTGTCGATGGGCATGCAATCGAAGTCGATCATGAGCTTCGCCTTCACGATGATGTGCAACCTCGAAGACGCTCACGCCGAAAGCGCGGAGCAACTCGGGATCAAAGCCATGAAGAGGCTTGCAAAGCTCAAGCCATGACTCTTCCTGCTTACCTGCCGATCCTTTTCTTGGTGATCCTGTCCTCCTTGTTCGCGGTGGGCTCGATGATCGCGGCATCCAAGCTGGCACCGCGGCGCTGGACTCCCGCGAAGCTCGAGCCTTACGAGTGCGGGATCGTCCCTGAAGACGACATCGAGCGCGAGCGATTCCCGGTCAAGTTCTACCTGGTCGCGATGTTGTTCATCCTGTTCGACATCGAGACCGTCTTTCTCTATCCATGGGCCGTCATCTACGACGAGCTGAAGGTCTTTGGCTTGATCGAGATGGGAACTTTCGTGGCGCTGCTTCTTGCGGCGTACGTGTACGTGTGGAAACGCGGAGGTCTCGAGTGGGCGGAATAAGCGACACCGCGGGCTCTAACTTCGTCACCACTCAGTTGGACAAGTTGGTTAACTGGGCGCGCAAGTCATCGTTGTGGCCGGCCACTTTCGGGCTCGCTTGCTGCGCGATCGAGATGATGGCGACAACCATGCCGCGCCACGACTTGGCTCGATTCGGCATGGAGCGTTTCTCGGCATCGCCACGGCAATCGGACCTCATGATCGTCGCCGGGCGCGTGTCCCAGAAGATGGCCCCCGTCCTTCGCCAGATCTACGACCAGATGACCGAACCGAAGTGGGTCATCTCGATGGGGGCCTGCGCGTCCACAGGTGGCGTCTTCAACAACTACGCGCTGGTTCAGGGTGTCGATCAGATCGTGCCGGTCGACATCTACGTGCCCGGCTGCCCACCCCGACCCGAGATGCTCATCGACGGGATCATGTTGCTGCACGACCAGATCTCACGCGGCGACTACACCACCACGAGGGTTGCGGGTTGAACGTTCCGGCCGATCAGTGGCGCGACATGGCCATCGCTCTCAAACAAGAAGGCTGGCTGTGCGTGGACCTGTGCGGTGTCGATCGAGTCGGGCTACCTGATGGCGCCGCCAACCGTTTCGAGATCGTCGTCCAACTGTTGCATGAAAGTGAGAAGAAGAGACTCACCATCCACGTCGCCGCAGCGGGAGATGCCCCTTCGGTTTCATCGGTCGTCGACGTGTGGCCCACGGTGAACTTCATGGAGCGCGAGGCCTACGTCATGTTCGGCATCAACTTCGAAGGCCATCCCAATCAGCGACGGATCCTGATGCCCGACGAGTGGGAAGGCCATCCACTCCGTAAGGACTACGGCGTCGGCAAGGTTCCCCTCCAGTTCGTCGAACAACCGATGCTGCAGATCGACACTCCCGGTCAGGCTCCCGATCGTGATGAGGCCGGTGTCGGCGTCGACCGCTTGGGACAGCTGGAACGCGCGGCCACTAAGGAAACCGAATGAGCGTCGCCGCAGAGCGGATCGTCGATCTGATCGAACGCGGCGGCGAAGGCGCGTTCGTCGAGTCGATCGACGAGAACGAGAACCGCATGGTCATAAACATGGGCCCCGTTCACCCATCAACTCACGGGGTTCTTCGACTGTTGCTCGAGCTCGATGGTGAAGTCGTGCTCGGGTGCATGCCGATCATCGGGTACCTGCACACGGGCATGGAGAAAGAGTGCGAGGACCAGAACTGGCGCGGTGCGGTCACGATCGTCACGCGCATGGACTACCTGGCGCAGATGTTCAACGAGCAGGCTTACTCGCTGGCCGTCGAAGCTCTGCTCGGTATCGAAGTCCCCGAACGAGGCCGTTACATCAGAACGTTGATGGTCGAAGTGAATCGCCTGACGTCGCACCTCGTGTGGTTCGGAACGCAGGGGCTCGACATGGGCGCGATCTCGGCGATGTTCTACGGCTTCCGCGAGCGCGAGATGATTCTGGACTTCTTCGAGATGGTCACCGGGCTGCGGATGAACAACGGCTACATCATTCCCGGCGGTGTGTGGGAAGACCTTCCCGATGGATGGCAGCGCCCTGTGGATGCGATCACCTCGGTCATGCCGAAGCGCATCGCCGAGTACGAATCGCTGTTGTCCGAGAACCCGATCTTCTTGGAGCGAACGAAGGGCACCGGCGTGCTGACGGGCAACGACGCTCGCGCGGTGGGCGCCACCGGTCCCGTGGCACGCGCGGCCGGCGTCGATTGGGACCTACGCCGTGACATGCCTTACGAGGCATACGGCGATGTCACTTTCGACGTGCCTACCCGAACGGCGGGCGATGTTTATGCCCGCTATCAGGTGCGCGTTGCCGAGATGTCCGAATCCGTGAAGATCATCGAGCAACTGAAAGACAAGATGCCCGCGGGCGACTTCCGCAACATGGATCCAAAGCTCACCCCACCCCGGCGCAGCGAGCTCAACCGATCGATGGAAGCGGTCATCCACCACTTCAAGTTGATGACCCAGGGTTATGCGGTCCCGGCGGGCGAGGCATATCGCGCGGTCGAATCGCCGCGCGGCGAGCTCGGCGCCTATGTCGTGAGTGACGGAGGGACCTCTCCGTACCGATGCCACGTCCGCGATCCGTCGTTCGTCAATCTGCAGGCGCTTGCTCCGATGGTTACCGGGGGCCTGGTTGCAGACCTGATCGCATCGATCGCAAGCGTCGACCCGATCATGGGAGGCGTCGATCGATGATCGTCACCTCCCCCACCCATGCTCGGCTCTGCGGGGCGTTACGCCCCGCGAGCCTCGACCCTGGAGTCGATAGATGACCGAAGCTTTCGAGGTGCTCGACGACGCGCGTCTTGAAGAGGCGCGAGCGATCATCGGCAAGTACCCGAACAAACACTCGGCGATGCGCCCGCTTCTGCAACTCGTGCAATCCGTCGAGGGATACGTGACCGAGGCTGGGATGCGCGACGTTGCGCGGCTCCTGGACGTCACTCCCGCGCACGTTCTCTCGTCCGCCAGCTTCTACACGATGTTCAAGAAGCGACCGCAAGGGACTTATCTGATCTCGGTGTGCCGCAACCTTTCGTGCACGCATATGGGCGGGCGAAAGGTGATGAACGCTTTCGAGGACCGGCTGGGGATAGGAACGGGCGAGACGACGGCCGACGGCAGGTTCACGCTCGAGGCCGCCGAGTGTCTGGCCACATGTGACGGCGCTCCCAGTCTGCAGATCAATTACGAGGACTTCTACAAGGTCACGCCCGAGCAAGCAGGCGAGCTGGTCGATCGTCTCGAGCGCGGAGACGAGGTCCGCAGCGTTCGGGGCGAGGTCGTGAAGACGTCGCGCGAGATCGCACGGGAAACGGCGCTTGCCGGTGCTCGGCTTCCGGGAACTGCAGGGGACCATTCCGCGCGATTGATCGGCGGCGAAACCCCACGCGCAGACACGGCCCCCGGCTTCCGGCCCAAGCAAGAGCTCGACGGGGGGTCGGATGCCTGAGGAGGTCTTGGTAACCACCAGGCGGCTGCGCACCTTCCCCGAAGACTCGTGGTCGATGGCACGAGCACTCGCGGACGACGGATACGAGTCGGCTCGACGTGCGCTGCTCGAGATGACTCCCGACGAAATCGGTGAGCTCGTCAAGACTTCGGGGCTGCGCGGACGGGGTGGTGCGGGCTTCCCCACCGGCATGAAATGGTCGTTCGTCCCGAAGGACGTCTTTCCGCGCTACGTCGTCGTCAATCACGACGAAGGGGAACCGGGCACGTTCAAGGATCGCGAGCTCGCCGAGGGCGATCCGCATCAATTGCTCGAGGGCATAACGATCGCCGCATGGGCCGTGGGGGCCGAAAAAGCTTTCATCTACTGTCGGGGCGAGTTCTCGCTCGGATCTCGCCGGCTTGACCAGGCGATCCGCGACGCCTACGACCATGGGTACTTGGGCCGCGGCATCTTCGGATCGGACTTCGACTTCGATATCGTCTTGCACCGAGGGGCCGGCGCGTACATCTGCGGTGAGGAGAGCGCGCTACTCGATTCCTTGGAGGGCTATCGAGGGCAGCCGCGCCTTCGCCCACCCTTCCCTGCGGTCAAAGGTCTTTACGGACAACCAACGGTCGTCAACAACACCGAGACGTTGTCGACGCTCCCCTCTTTGATCAAGAACGGAGCCGACTGGTTCCGGCAATGGGGAACGGAGAAGTCCCCGGGCACGAAGGTCATCTCTGTCTCGGGTCATGTCGCCAAGCCCAGGAACTACGAAGTTCCGTTGGGGACTTCGCTCGAGGATCTTCTGCAGCTCGCAGGCGGTATGCGGGACGGACGACCCCTGAAGGCGATCATCCCCGGCGGCGCGAGCGCACCCTTGCTGACCGACACGAACGTGAACATGGACTTCGAGTCGCTCAAGGACGCCGGGACGATGTTGGGCTCGGGAGCGGTCGTCTTCATGGACGACACGACGTGCATGGTTCGCAACGCTTTGGTGACGACGCAATTCTTCGAGCACGAATCGTGTGGCAAGTGCACCCCCTGTCGTGAAGGCACCTGGTGGGCGGTGAAGGTGCTCGAACGGATCGAGCACGGCGAGGGCCGCTCCGAGGACATGGATCTCTTGCTCGACATCGCAAACGGCATCGACGGTCGGTCGTTCTGCCCGCTCGGAGATGCTGCATCGTGGGCATTGCGCTCGAACGTAAAGCTCTTTAAAGACGAGTTCCAAAGACACGTGGACGAAGGCCACTGCCCCTTCGAAGGTGACTTCCGCGAGCTGGTCGGTGCGCGCGCGTCGGCCCCCGGCCTGGGAGATGCGGGGATCGAATCGCAACCTTCTGCCGG
>JBHELU010000121.1:0-3828 GCA_046262955.1 Actinomycetota bacterium
CTGCAAGACGAACCCACAGAAGCCGGATGTCATGGGCTACCACACCGCGGCCGAGATCCCTAACTACTGGACGTACGCGAAGAACTTCGTTTTGCAGGATCACATGTTCGAGCCCAACTGGGGACCGACGCTCGAGTCCCACCTGTACATGATTTCGGGATGGTCGGCGAAGTGCGCCGACAACAGTCCTCTGAGTTGCATCACGAATCTCGGGACGCTCGACGAGCTAGATCCCGATACGCCCGGCCCCCCTCAACCAGATTTCCGGTGGACCGATATCACGTATCTGCTGCACAAGTACGGAGTCTCGTGGCGCTACTACATCTCACCCCACACCATTCCAGACTGTGACGACGCCGAGATGGACGCGATCCCGAACTGTGACAAGAACGAAGAGAAGTCGCGCCATGTGGGCAGTCCCGAATACCGGAATCCGTTGCCGGATTTTGCGACGGTGCACAAGAACGGTCAGTTGGGGAACGTGCAGCACTACCCAGAGTTCTTCGAGGCGGCGAAGCAGGGCACGCTGCCGAGCGTTTCATGGGTCGTCCCCGACATCGCTCACAGCGAGCACCCGAAGAAGACACCGGAGGCGGGTCAAGTGTGGGTAACTCGAGTCGTCAACGCCCTCATGCAAAGCCCCAACTGGGACAGCACCGCGATCTTCGTTGCGTGGGATGACTGGGGTGGGTTCTACGACCACGTGGTTCCTCCACAGGTTGACGGCGCGGGTTACGGGATCCGCGTGCCCGCCTTCCTGATCAGTCCTTACGCAAAGCAGGGTTTCATCGATCATCAAACTCTGAGCTTCGACGCGTACTTGAAGTTCGTCGAAGACGTGTTCCTGAACGGAAGCAGGCTCGATCCCACTACCGACGGACGTCCGGACTCTCGACCCAGCGTTCGCGAGAACGCGCCGATCCTTGGCGATCTGATCAAGGAGTTCGACTTCACTCAGGATCCGCTGCCCCCGCTGATCCTTGACCCGCACCCCGGGTAACCTGCGCCGATGCTCAAGAAGGGCCTTCGACTCCTATTAACGCGGCGGAATTTCGGAACGCTGATGGGCGCGCAGTTCTGCGCACAAGCCGGTGACGGGGTCGTTCAGGCTGCGATCGCGAAACTCATTGTTTTCGGAGGGCAGAAAGGATTCGATCTAGAGAGCGCCCGCTCACCCGACGATCTCTTGCGGGTGGCGCTCTACGTTTTCGTTCCGTACACGATCCTCAGTCCCTTTCTCGGCGTAATCATCGATCGATGGGATAGGCGGCGGTTGCTATTCCTAGCGAACGGATTCAGGGCTGTGGCTCTGCTCGTGATCGGACTCGTCGGAACCAACACCGTTTCGGACTTCTCTTTGTTCGCAGCTTTCCTATTGACGCTCGCATCGACAAGGCTCGTGCTCGCGACGAAAGCAGCGGCCCTGCCTGCAACGCTGGAGGAGACGAACCTCGTCGAAGGCAACGCTGTGTCGCAGTTGGGTGGGGCGCTCGTTCAACTTGGCGGCGCGGGGGCTGCATTCGTCGCGGCGAAGTTCGTAAACGCGTCCCCGATCGTGATAGTCGGAGCGATCGTGTACGCCGGCGGAGCCCTGTTCGCGCTGGCTGCTCGTGGGCTGGGCGGAGCTCCCTCGGGAGAACGTCTGCCTGAGGAAGTAAAGCGAGTCGTAGCGAACATCGTGCGCGGTGTTCAAGAGGTTGCTCGCACTCCGAAAGCCGCCGCTTCGATCACGACGTACTTCTGGCTGCGGCTGCTGTGGAGCTTCACGATCGTCGGTGTCGGATTCATCGCTCGCGATCTGCTCGCGGATAACAACATCAAGATCGTTCTGCTCACGGGAGGCGCGGGCGCGATCGGAGCGGCCCTTGGCTTCCTCGGTGCCGATCGCCTTCGCGCCCGGGTACAAACCACCGCCAGTCTCGTTGTCGCCGCATCCTTGGTGGCCGGAGTCGTGGTCGCAGTTCTGGGTTCATTCACCGACAACTCGGGCATCGCCAATGCCGCCCTCGCCGGTCTGACTTTCTTCCTGGGGCTCGGCTTCTTCCTGGGAAAGATCTCGCTCGACACGATGGTGCAGGAATCTTTGGGCGACGACTTCAGGGGCCGAGCGTTCTCGCTTTACGACATCAGCTACAACCTCGCGTGGGTCATCGCAGCCGGAGCCATGAAGATCTTTTGGACCAACGACTCCAGCGGGATCCTGCTGAGTGCGATGGGCCTGGTATTCGTCGCGGGGATGCTCGTGCTTGCGTCATGGTTCAAGAGGGCCGGGTTACTCACCGAGTCACACCCCGCGCCCGTCGCGTGATCCAGGCTGCTCGCGAGCAGTTTTCGCGCGATCCGATCCGGAGGCTCGCCCAAGCGATCGTTGCGCTCGTCGTCGCCTTCTCTCTGGTTGCCATCGGGTTTGACGTCTACGACCACTACCACCTAGACCCTGTCCCGTCCTTCCAAGCTCAGGCATGCGCGCTTCCGCATGCGTGGTTACAGAGGATCCAGCGCGGCTACTACGGGCCTCGATCGGGGCAGATCTCTTTTATCCCTCGTACGCCCGCGTACATGGCGACGGGCGCAGGGGGCTGGAGCCACTCTGGGCCATGGGAATACCTGCAGCACATCCCGATCGTGTTCTACGGGCCGGGGATCATCCCGAAAACCGGTGACGTGTCGCGGCCCGTGACGATGGCCGATGTCGCTCCGACGATGGCCGCGTTGCTGCACGGAACGCTTCAGACCCAAGACGGTCACCCGATGCCCGAGATCGTGCACGTGACCGGCAAGTCGCTTACGCGCAAGATCCCGCGTCTGATCGTGACGGTCGTTTGGGACGGTGGGGGATGGGACGTGCTGGATCACTGGGGCCGTTCGGCCTGGCCGAACCTGTCACGCGTGATGCAAGGAGGCGTGACGTTCACGAACGCAACCGACGGATCGTCCCCGTCAGTGACACCTGCGATCCACACGACCCTCGGCACCGGGGTATTCCCCTGGATACACGGCATCACCGATGTACCTGTACTCGACGAGAACGGGCAGACGGCAGACGCTTTCGAGAACGGGGATTCGTCTCGGTTCTTGCAGGTTCCGACATTGGCCGAGCGGTGGGACGAGGCGAACGGCAACAAAGCCAAGATCGGCATGATCGGTTACGAGCCGTGGCACCTCGGCATGATCGGACAGGGGGCCGAACGATCCGGTGGCGACAAGGACGATGCCGCGTGGCTCGACCGCATCACGAACGACTGGATCACCAACCCCGACCACTACACGTTGCCGCCGGCTCTGCCCACGACCCCCGGCCTACAGAAAGACTTAAGGAAGACCGACGCGGCCGACGGGAAGATCGACGGGGCATGGCGCGACAACGCGATCCTGCACAGCCAGGACCGCATCGAGGAAGCTCCCGGATTCACCGACTACCAGACGCTCGGGATCGAACGCGTCATCAAGAGCGAGGACTACGGGCAAGACGGAATAACCGATCTGATGTACACGAACTACAAACAGATCGACCGCAACGCGCACTACTACAATATGGCGGCGCCGGAGGTGCGCGATTCGATGGTGGCGGTCGACCAACAGCTTCCTAAGTTGATCTCATTCCTGAACCGCGATGTCGGTCACGGCAAGTGGGTGATGGTGATCACCGCCGATCATGGGACGCAACCCGATGCTTCCGATATCGATGCGTATGGGATCGCCCCCAAGGTCATCGCTGCCGACATCGATGCGCACTTCGGGCCGATCACGCAAGCGGTGTGGCCCACTCAGATCTTCATGGACGACGATGCGATGCGTGCTCGGAACGTCACCGAGGCCGAGGTGGCG
>JBHELU010000122.1:0-5035 GCA_046262955.1 Actinomycetota bacterium
ACTCGATGGACCTTGAGCGCGAGAAGGGCATCACGATCCTGGCGAAGAACACCGCGGTCCGCTACGGCGACGTCAAGATCAACATCGTCGACACGCCGGGCCACGCGGACTTCGGCGGAGAGGTCGAGCGCGGGCTGACCATGGTCGACGGCGTCCTCCTGTTGGTCGACGCCAGCGAAGGCCCGCTGCCCCAAACCCGCTTCGTACTTAGAAAGGCGCTCGAAGCTCGGCTCCCTGTGATCCTCGTGGTCAACAAGGTCGATCGCTCCGACGCGCGTGTCGCCGAGGTCGTCGATGAGGTCTATGAGCTGTTCCTCGATCTCGACGCAGACGAGCAGCAGATCGACTTCCCGATCGTCTACTGCAATGCAAGGGCCGGCACGGCGTCGCTCGACGCGGACGCGGAAGGCCACGATCTCAAGCCATTGTTCGAGCTGCTGCTCGAGCACATACCTCCGCCCGCCTTCGAAGAAGACCATCCCCTGCAGGCCCTCGTTACGAACCTCGATGCATCGCCCTATGTCGGACGTCTCGCGTTGTGTCGGGTGTTCCACGGAACACTTGAACGCGGGACGCCCGTTGCGTGGTGCCGAGCCGACGGCGCTGTGGAAACCGTCAAGATCACCGAGCTGTACGTAACCGAAGGCCTTGACCGCGTAGATGCGACCAGCGCCGGCCCCGGCGAGATAATCGCGATCGCGGGGCTCGCTGAGGTCACGATCGGTGAGACCCTGTCGGATCCGTCTGACCCTCGGCCGTTACCGGTTAGCCATTTCGATGACCCGAGTTTGTCGATGACGATCGGAATCAATACCTCGCCCCTTTCGGGCCAGAACGGCAGCAAGCTCACCGCACGGCTGGTCAAGAACCGCTTGGACTCAGAGTTGGTCGGAAACGTCTCGATCAGACTGTTGCCGACCGAGCGGCCAGACATGTGGGAGGTCCAAGGTCGTGGCGAGCTTCAGCTCGCGATATTGGTCGAGATGATGCGCCGGGAAGACTTCGAGCTAACCGTAGGAAAGCCGCAAGTGGTCACCAAAGAGATCGACGGTCGTCTCTCGGAGCCCGTCGAACGATTAACGATCGATGCTCCCGAAGATTTCATGGGTGTCGTGACGCAGCTACTCGCACTGCGCAAAGGCCGCCTGGAGAACATGGTCAACCATGGAACCGGATGGGTGCGGATGGAATACCTCATCCCAGCACGTGGCTTGATCGGCTTCCGGACCGAATTCATGACCGAGACGCGAGGCACCGGCTTGTTACACCACGTCTTTGACCGCTACGAGCCATGGCACGGCGAGCTCCGAACCCGACCGACGGGAAGTCTCGTAGCCGATCGACGAGGTATTTCGACTTCGTATGCGTTGCTCAACCTCCAGGATCGAGGCTCGATGTTCATCCCACCGGGAGTCGAGGTCTATGAGGGCATGGTCGTTGGTGAGAACGCACGATCGGACGACATCGACGTCAATCCCACGAAAGAGAAGAAGCTGACCAATATGCGTTCGGCGTCGGCAGACGAACTTGTGCGCTTGATCCCGCACCGACAGTTGTCACTCGAGCTAGCGCTCGAGTTCATCTCGGAGGATGAGTGCGTCGAAGTCACGCCGAATGTCGTCAGGTTGCGAAAGGTCATCTTGCCCGCTGCTGCTCGAGCTCGAGCAGCGAAGCGTTCTTAAGTGAGAAGTTTCCAGGAGTAAGTGGGGGGTGCGGGCGGGGACCCCGGAGGATCCCCGCCCGCCCCGCCCTCCTTGCGGAGGCTTGGAGCTGACCGCGCCGAGCGTCGGCCTACAGAAGCTTTTTTCCTATTTGCACTCGTCCCGCTGGGAGTGGATCGTCGGGTTCGGTACTCCATTTACCCACTGGGTATCGACGTTGATCTGCTCGTAGCGGTCGTCGTTCGGAAGGTTGTTTGCCTTGTGGATGACGATCAGGTGGTGAACGGTGTGAGATTCCGTCGGTTGGGCCGTAACGTCGAAATCCGAATCGTCGTTCGTCACCTCGGTAACGACATAGTCGTCGCCGCTGGGCGACCCGGTTGCCTTCACTCCCTGGGTGTTCAGGTGCTCACGGACATGGAAGCTGCCGTCCGCATTGGGGGTGACGTCGAATTCCATGTGGGCGGTGCCGTTGTAGATCATGAAGTCACCCGTGCATTGGTTGATCGGGTTGGACTGATAGGGGAACGAGGTCTGTTGCGCGAGGGCGGGTGCTGCGGCTGCGATGGCTAGAACACTGGCAAGGCCGATGGCCGTTAGGGCGCGCTTAGGAAGGGAAAAGGTTTTCATTTATTCGATCTCCGTTGAGAGAAGGGCGAGGTATTAGTTCTTGAAACGGCGCAACCGGTACATCTAGGTCTTACTTCGCGAGCTGATCCCGAGCATCACCTGCCTTTCCGTCTTAGTGCTGCGTAGGTTGACGGCTACGTACATAGATGACGTAAGAGGTGTGACTCGAACGAGCCATGGTGTCTGAGCATCCTGCGATGACCCATGCATGCAATATGACCCGGCCCGTTAAGACTTTGAATGGCTCGATGGGGTGGTATTCGTCATGAATCGAAACATCTAGCTATCAACCGTAGGTAGGTGTCATGCGCGACGAGCGCGCGTCAAGGCAAAAGGCCGCTCGCGATCGAGTCGTGCGTCTTTAGTGGTGCCGGCCTAATTCCGGGCCGGATCGGCCAATCGTTCGAGCTGGAGGATTCGCGACGGGCTTGGGGCGCGGGGGGCAACTTTCGAGGAACGCCACGACTTGATCGACGTCGTCGTACAGCCCAACCATGTCTTCGTAACCGTCGGCTCGAGCGCGCGCCGAGAGCAACTGATACGCGGGGAATTCCTCGGAGAAGTGCTTGCGGCCGAAGAAGATCATCGGGCTGCGCCAGTTGAACGACCAGTACGTGTTCTGAGCGGCATCTTGGAAGATCTCTTGCAGGGTGCCGGCCCCCCCGGGCGCGAAGATCACGCCGTAGATCGCCACGGCCAAGAGGCCCTCTTCACGCGAGCTGTTTTCGAAGTGCTTCGCGATGTGAGACGAGAACTGGCTGATCGGTTCGTGCGAATAGGACCAAGTGGGCACCGCCAGTGAATCCCCGTGCTTCGGGTAGCGCTTGCGGAGCACGCCGGCTGCGTTGATGTAGTCCGCATCTTGCCGGTCGCCCAGCAACCCGATGGCGTCGCCGATTGCCTCCTTGCGATACGGCGCTAGGTAGGCGCCGAGGCTGGCCGCTTCCATAAGACCGAGCCCACCGCCGGTCAGCACCAAGTAATCGTTCTGAGGAGGGCTTAGCGACCATGCGAGCTCGCAGACGTTCCGATACACGGGCACGAGGCGCGACATCATGTGGCTGCCCATGATGCCGACGACTTTCTTCGGAGGTCCGGATGATGGATCGATGAAATCTTGTAACGCCACCTCGACCCTGTAGTCGTGCTCGCGCTGAGCGAGCCCCTCTTGCAGATCCCTCGACCGGTCGCTTTTCCAGGCGTCGAAGTACTCCTGGATGCGCTGGTCGAGCGTGGTCGACGCATCTTTCCCGTCGAATCCCGACATCAATTCGTCTCGGCTGTAGAGCGCGGTGCGATCTGGGTCGAATGGAAGCTTTCGATCCGACGGCAAAGAGGTTCTCCCCGCTTCGCACGAGTAATGGCACCGACACTGTAATAAGGGCATCGTGCAAGCGACAGACGGGGCGGCGACGCGATGACTACAAGGCGGGTGCGGGTTGCGCCCGAGGCGGCCGAGCTCACCCGAGGCTTCGCTCGCATCCGTCAACAGATGCACCTGCCCGAGACGTTTCCTGAAGAGGTCGAGAGACAAGCAGAGAGCGTTGCCCGCAAACCAGTCGACCCCACCGGGTACCTCGACGCACGTGACATCGAATTCGTGACGATCGATCCACCTGGAAGCAAGGACTTGGATCAGGCTTTCCACGCGCAGGAATCGCCGTCTGGATTCGTCGTGCACTACGCGATCGCAGATGTTGCTGCTTTCGTGGAGTCCGGATCTGCTTTGGATGCTGAATCGCTAAGCCGCGGGCAGACCCTCTACTGCCCGGACCGGCGGATCCTTCTGTATCCGCCCGTGCTGAGTGAGGGAGCGGCGAGCCTCTTGCCCGATCAGGACCGGCCCTCGATCCTGTGGACCATCGAGCTCGATGGCAACGGCCGCACCGCGAAGGTCGACGTCCGCCGAGCGCTCGTGAGGAGCCGTCGCCAACTGACGTATCAAGACGCGCAAGGAGAGATCGACCGCAAGGGTGGAGCGCCCTCTCTCACAGCGTTGAAGGCGATCGGGCTACTGCGGCTCGAGGTGGAGCGCGCCCGCGGTGGCGTGAGCCTGAACCTTCCGGACCAAGAGGTTGTAAAAGCGGGATCGACCTACCGTCTCGACTACCGGGCCCCCTTGCCCGTGGAATCGTGGAACGCGCAGATCTCGCTGATGACGGGGATGGCTGCCGCCGATCTCATGATCAAAGGCGGGATCGGATTGTTGAGGACGATGCCCGCACCCGATCAGGACACGTTGGCGGTGCTTCGACGCAGTGCCGCTGCCCTCGATCGCCCGTGGCGCGAGGGAACGACCTATCCGGATTTTGTTCGGAGCCTCGACCCGTCGCGCCCCGCCGATGCAGCGTTGGTCATGCTTGCAACTCGACTGTTCCGCGGCGTGGCTTACACCTACTTCGAAGGCGCTCCACCCCCCGACGCCGCGCAGCATGCGATCGCCGCTCCATACGCGCACGTCACCGCTCCGCTTCGCCGGATGGGCGACAGATTCGCGACCGAGATCGCGCTGTCTATCTGCGCAGGCCACCCGTCACCGCCCTGGTGCTCGCAATCACTACCGGAGATCCCCGAGCGGATGAAGGAATCGGATCGACGAGACGGCGAATTGGAGCGGCGCGTGGTCGACTTCGTCGAGGCGGTGGTTATGGAAACCCGAGTCGGCGAGGTCTTCGACGCAACCGTCGTTGAAGTGGGACACCGCGGAGGAACCATCCAGATCAAGGAACCTGCAGTGCTGGCTC
>JBHELU010000123.1:0-5963 GCA_046262955.1 Actinomycetota bacterium
GTTCTGAAGATCGTGACGTCGATCCCCCCGCAATTCATCATCGGGAGTTCGGACTTCTAACGAGGCGTAAGGACGCAGAACTCGTTCTCCTCGGGGTCTGCCATCACGACCCACGACACATCTTTCTGACCGATGTCGACCTCGCGCGCTCCCAACGACTTGAGACGTGCAACCTCGCTAGCTTGATCGTGTGGGTTGAGATCCAGGTGCCAGCGATTCTTTACGACCTTGGCGTCAGGAACCCTAAGGAAAAGGATCGCCGGGCCACTGCCATCCTCGGGCGGCTCTATGGCGATCTCCTCCCTGTCGACGAAGGTTTGCTCGTACTGGAGCGCGTCTTGCCAGAAGGCCGCCACGCGCTCGTGATCCTGGCAGTCGACGGTCAATGTGTAGATCGTGCTGGGCAATCCAGGCCCCCTTCCTTCTCAGGTGTGCAGACGGCACCCTACGCGCTCGCTCTAACGGGTTCGGCGGATACATCTCTTCCCCCGGTAGGGTCGAGCGGATGCGGTCACGCAACACTGCTCTTCTGGGGGCCGCGGCGGCCGTTCTTGTCGCGGGCGTGATGAGCTTCCCCCCTGCGGTCGGGGCGCAGCTCGCGCGCGTTTCGGATCAGCGCGTCAGGGCAGACGACGGCCCTCCTAACGTCCTCATCATCGTCACCGATGACCAGCGTGATGGCCTGCAGGTGATGCCGGCTACACGCCGTTACTTCGAGGACCGCGGTGTGAAGTTCGACAACGCTTACGTAACGACACCTTTGTGCTGCCCTTCTCGAGCAAGCATCTTCACGGGGCGGTACGCGCACAACACCGGAGTTCACACCGAGGCCGACGCCTCCAAGCTGGACCAACAAACCACGCTCCAGTACTACTTACAACAAGCGGGGTACGAGACCGCGATGTTCGGCAAGTATCTCAACAGCTGGGCTCGTGCCGACGCTCCCCCGTTCTTCAACCAGTGGGCATTCTTCAAGAAGAGCGGCTCTTCGTACAAAGAGGGCCGTTGGAATGTCGACGGGCAGGTAAAGACGGTCGATCGCTACTCGACCTCGTACATCGATCACAAAGCGACCAAGTTCCTACGAGCCGAGAATGCGCGCGACACGACAAAGCCTTGGTTCATGTACCTCGCGACGTCGGCTCCCCACCGCCCCTTCACCGCGCAACGCAAGTACAAGAACGCCGGGGTGCCGAGGTGGAATCCCGATCCGGCGGTGTTCGAACACGATAGGACCGACAAGCCCGACTACGTTCAATCTCAATACTCCACGCCCCAAGCCGGCCGGCTCGTGCGCAAGAAGCAGTTCCGCACCCTTATGTCCGTGGACGACCTTGTCAAAGATGTATTCAAGACGATGAACCGGACTAACGACACGTCCAACACGATCGCGTTTCTTATCTCGGATAACGGATTTCTATGGGGCGAGCATGGCTTGACTCGCAAGACGACCCCCTACACGCCGTCCGTTCAAGTTCCGATGCTCATGCGGTGGCCGGGCCACGTCTCCCCCAGCACAACCGACGACAGGATGGTGGCGAACATCGACATCGCGCCGACGGTCGTGGCGGCCACCGGGATCGACCCTGGGAATGCGGCCATGGACGGACGCTCTCTGCTCGATACATCTGCGATGCGAACGCGCTTGCTGCTCGAGTACTACACGGATAGCACCCTCGTGAAACCGGGCCACTTCCCCACTCCATCGTGGGCCTCGACCAGAACGACCGATTACGAGTACATCGAGTACTACGGCCCGGACGGAGTCACTCCGACGCTCGAGGAGTACTACGACTTACGAACAGACCCGTACGAGCTCGACAACTTGCTCGGCGATGCAGATACGAGCAACGACCCCGATCAGGCGACGCTGACACAACTGCGAGAGCAAGTGAACCTCGATCGGATGTGCTCGGGTACTTCGGGCCCGACCGCTTGCCCTTAGCTCTAACGCGAACGGCCGAACCGGTCTCGTACTCCCCACTTGGTGACGCTCGCTAGAGCTTCAACGACTATCTGTTTGCTCATCTTCGAATGACCGGCGACGCGCTCTCCCAAGGTGATCGGAACTTCCACGATCCGGCCCCCGTGCTTATAGGCGCGCCGTGTCATCTCTATCTGGAAGCCGTAGCCCTCGGATGTGACCGAATCGAGATCGAGCTCCTTCAGAAATTCGGTTCGATATGCCCTGAACCCTGCCGTCGCGTCGTGAACGGGAAATCCCAGCCACATGCGGGCGTAGGCATTGCCAGCTTTCGAGAGCAGTTGCCGGCTCTTGCTCCAATTCTCGACCGCGCCGCCCGGAACGTATCGAGAGCCGATGGCCAGGTCGGCGCCCTCGAGCGCATCCAGAAGGCGAGGCACGGACCCCGGGTCGTGCGACAGATCTGCGTCCATCTCGACAACCGCGCGATAGCCGCGTTCCATCGCCCATCTGAAGCCTGCGATGTAGGCCGTGCCCAAGCCGAGCTTGGCCCCGCGCTCCATCAGATGGATGTCGTGCGGACCCGCAGCCAGTTGCTGCACTAGCTCGCCGGTGCCGTCGGGCGAACCGTCGTCGATCACCAACAGATCGACGCGATCGGCGGCCGCGTCGAACAGACGGGACACAGCCTGACCGATGGAATCGCGCTCGTTGTAGGTAGGCGTTATGACGAGCGCCTGCTTGCGATCTGACGCTCTATCGGTAGCCATCGAGGAGCGACCTTAGGCGCTTGCGGGGGCCGCGGCACGCGCCCGCCGCCGGGTGACGACTGACCAGATCAATACGATCAGCGTCAAAGCGGCGCATGAATAGGGCAGCCAGTCCCCCGCCCGTGCGTAGAAGGTCACGTTCGTCGCGAAGCGTGCGGTTCGAATGAGCGTTGTTGCAGTGAACAACGGGGTTTGGCCCACGACGGCTCCATCGGGTTGGATCACGGCCGATATCCCCGAGAGCGCGGCGTGCACGACCCACACCCCATTCTCGGCCGCACGTACCTGGCTCATGGCGACATGCTGAGCAGACGCCCACGAGTTGTTCCACGTCGACGTGTTGGTGGCTACGACCAGCAAACGGCCGCCATCCCCGATCCGCTGACGCACCAGTGATCCGAAGTCGCCCTCGTAGGAAAGGACGGGAGTGACCTCTCCCCCATCGACGGAGAAGTTCTTGGGATCGTTCGCGGCTACCGCGTCGGCGGGGATCTGATCGATCAAGGGCAACCACGAAAGGAAACGGCGACCCGGAACGTATTCGCCGAACGGGACGAGGTGGGTCTTCTGATACGTGTCCACGATGTTGCCCGAGCGATCGACGAGCCACGCAACGACCTTGTAATGGGTCGCATCGACATCCTCGTTACCGCCGACGATCATCGGAGCGTCGACGGCCCGGGCAGCATCTCCGATCTCTTTTGCGATCTCAGGATCGGTGCGGGGATCGATCCCTACCGAGCTCTCGGGCCACACCACGAGATCCGGATGTTGTGAAGCGATCGCACGCGTGAATTCGACATGGCTGGCGACGATCGCTCGCTCTAGATCGACCACGCTTCCCGGGAACGGACGAGGCACGTTGCCTTGGACGATCGCAACCTTGATCGGATCTCCGGTGGCATGTGGGGGCCGGGCGATCAGAGGGAGCGCGATCGCGAGGATGGCAATCCCCAACAGGCTTGCCACTGCTCGCCGAACCAGGCCGCCGTCCCGTGACGCGTGCCATGCCTCGGCCAAAGCCCCGTTACACGTGACGAGCAAGAAGGAGATACCCCAACCGCCGGCCAACCCGGCTCCCGCGAGAATCCAGGTCAAGGTGTGCTGGCTCTGCGCGAGCTCCCCCCAGGTAAAGCCGCCGACGGGGACCTTCGATCTGGCGAACTCACATGCCACCCAAAGGACGGCGGGAGCGAAGATGCGAGCAGGCCGCGGAAGCGTTCGTGAAAGAACGCCCCATAGTGCTCCGAAGATCCCGATGAAGAACGCCTGCAGTAGGACCAGGATCAGCCACGCGGCGTAGCCCACGATCGCGATCCAGTAGAGAAGCGTTCCGAAGTAACCGATCCCGAAGACAAGTCCCAGAAGGAATCCGCGCCACCAGCCCGTGCGAGCGGTCACCACGACCAACGGAGCGATCGCGATCCACGCCATCGGAGCTACATTGATTTGTGGGAAGGCGAGGGTGAGCAGGCCACCCGATAAGAGCGCGACCGCGTAGGCGCGCGCCCTCATGTCATCTTGTGTGCGTTACACGCAGTCTCGACAAAGCCCTCGCTCGGCATCGGCGAGCTGCGTGCGAGCCTTCACGAGATGACACCGTGCACAGACGAACTCCTCGCTGTCCTTCACGGGGATCACCCGGGTAGGCAGCGACTCGGGGGTCGCCGGTTCCTGCTCGGATGCGAACGGCGACGACATGATGTCCTCGTCCTCATCGGGATCGTCGGCGGCGCGGCGCGAGGCCGACCTCTTCGCTAGGAGCTCTTCGAGGCTCGATTCGTCGGACTCTTCCTCGTCGTCATCTCCAGACGCGAGGGCGACTTCGTCTTCCTCGAGGTCCTCGTCGGTTACCTCAACCTCGTCCTGCTCTTCTTGGTCTGACTCTTCTGTGGCTGTTACGTCTTCGTTCTGCGCGGACACAGTGCTCTCTCCTGCGTAGTGCGTTCGTTGCGGGCTGGCTACCCCCTAAAGCGCAACCCTATGCGCGCGAGAAACCAAGATTCAGCTTTTTTTTGAAAAGGAAAAGCCCGAGCGAGGGTCGTTCGGTAGCCGTGGGATCCCGCCTGAACGGAACACCCCGGTTATTGGACCGACCTTGCGCTCGGGCCTCTCACAACTTGCAAGAAAGTTGTCCCAAGCAACCATCCGGAGGTCTGTCGCTCAGATCGGGTCTCCTGGCTGTGGCGACCGGCTTGCACCGGTCGTCTCAGCAGGTTTCGGGGCCGAGGCCCCGTCCCCGATCCGCTCCCGGTTCCGTCCCCTTCTCCCCGAAGGGATCCGGGCCGTTGTCCGGGCTGAAGTGGTTGCCCTTTCGAGCATCCTCTCCGGCGAAGATCCTGCCTTTTGACTGCTTGGGACCGTGCGAACATAGGCGGCTTTTCAGGCGCAGTCAATGCGTTGTCCACGGAAATCTTTTGGTCCGCGAAACATTCGATGTTCTCCCCAAGAAGTCCACAGGTTGTGAATGGTTTCTCCCCGAAAAGACCGATTGAACGACTCGCCTACCATCTACGTCTCATGGCCAGTCGCCCGGACGATCTCCCGATCGAAACTCGCGCTCGGTTCGACATCGTCGACATCACCGAGCAAGCGGCGAAGGCGCTTGAAGGTTCTGCGTGCAGATCCGGCAGGCTCGTGGCATTTACATCGGAGGATGGTTGCGCGCTCGTGGTTAACGAAAAAGAGACCGGTTTCTGGAGCGACCTCCGTTCGACCTTGGAGCGTGTTTCAGGGTCGAAGGACGGGTCGCAGATAGCGATCGGATCGCCATCGGTGACGCTTCCCATAACCGACGGTAGCCTTGGGCTCGGTACGTGGCAGCGTCTGTTGCTCATCGAGCTCGAGAGACCCGGCCCCCGATCCGTGGTCTTCCAAGTGATGGAGGATCCTGGCTGATCCAAGTCTGATTCAACGACCAAAGAGCACGTTTTGGATGGAGGACCAAGACTGATCCACATCTGATCCATCGACCAAGAGGACTTTTTAGATGGCCGACCGGCTTCCCAAGCAATCCGAAGACTTTCCCGCCTGGTACGTCGAGGTGGTCAAGCGGGCCCAGATGGCCGAGCACGGCCTCGCTAAGGGAACGATGGTCATCAAGCCGTACGGGTTCGGCGTGTGGGAACGGCTGCAGCGAGCGCTGGACGATCGCTTCAAAGCGACCGGGCACGAGAACTTGTACTTCCCGGTTCTCATCCCAAATCGTCTGTTGGAAAAGGAAGCCGAACACGTTGAGGGGTTCGCTCCCGAAGTGTTCGCGGTCACTC
>JBHELU010000124.1:0-3628 GCA_046262955.1 Actinomycetota bacterium
TGGATGATCGACACGAACTACAACGAGGAGTCGTTTTTCGTCCGGCACTGCTACTTCACCGGCGGAAACGACCCCTACAAGCGACTCAAGGTTGCGCTCAAGGCGGACATCGATGCGGAAGCTTGGGACACGCTGTACCGAACCGATTCGCGTCCGTTCGAACGACCCGAGACCGGCAAGATCGCTGTGAAAGTGATCAACGACTACGGCGACGAAGTAATGAAGGTCTTCGCCGTCGGTCCGACTTCGTGAGTGCGTACGAGGCCAGTGCCCGCACCCTTGTGAGCTCAGGCCGTGGCAAGCGATCGGATTGGCCAGGCCGACCACTCCGGCGCGGACGGGCCGACGCCGGGAAACTCGATTAGGTCAGGCAGCCGGTGAGTGCCGCGGTTCGGCCCGTCGCCGATGCACGAGCGACAACTGACGCGCGCGTCGGCCCTTTTCCAGAACGTCACTGCGTCGTAGTAGTCGTCCAGGCCCACGAACACGCCTGACGACTCGCCAAGCTCACGGAGTCCGCGGTTGCAGGCGTTACGCCAGGAGATGACTTCGATAGCCCATCCACGCTCAACGAGCCGTTCGAGGTCGGCGCGGAATCCCCGACCTTCCTCGTAACCCGCACCGTCACCCGTGAGAAGAACAGCCACGCCCGGCTCGTAGTCATAACCCGCACGAAGCATGTGCGTCTGCAAGCACTGGTCGATGCCCTGCTCGCGACCAGAGCCCGCACCTCGCTCATACAGTTCCACCTCAACGCCGGTCGACGCGAGATGCCTGAAGACGCCGCCCAGATCTGGCGGGACCGAGCCGACGCACACTCCGCGAGTCACCGGTCGGCCGGCCCGAGCCAACGCGTAGAGCGCATCGAACTGGATCCGCACGTCGTATCTCGCGTGGATGCCCTCTCGAGATTCCGCGACGTCCTTCGCCGGCACGAACATGTTCGAGTTGTCCCAGAACAGGTGCACACCTTGCGGAGAACGGCTCACGATGCCGCCCCGTAGACGCCGCGGGCCGGCTTGCCGAGACGACCCGAGCGGGCCAGTTGATTGAGCGTCGTTGCGACTACCTGATAGTCGGTCTCTTCGCGCCCACCCTCCCGCAGCGCGTTCAACACCTCTTGGATTGTCAAGGGGCGCGCACGACCGCGAACAACGTCCAAGATCGCGTCCGTGCGGCTCAGAAGTCGCAAGCTCACAGGAGGTGTGGCGGAAAGGAGGTCACCGGCCAGCGACGGACGCTGGAGTGCCCTCGCCAGTGTGTCCCTCTGCGCGCGAAGTCCAGCCAGACGCGCTTCCAGCTGGAGCATGTCCGACTCCCCTGTCGCGATCTCGGCGTCGAGCTTGACGACTTCCTCTTCGATGTCCATGAGGCCAGTCTAACAGGAGTTCTACATGTTGTCAAGCCCGTCTTGTTGACTTCTTTATCTCTCTTACTTATCTTCGCTGAATAGTTCCCTGCAGTAATACCCGACATAATCTCGCCCCGATAAGGAGCGCGGTTAGGCCTGGACAAGCACAGCGACCCATTAAGGAACGGCTGTTACGACCGAACAAAGTTGGGCGGCGGGACCAGCGGGTCAAGTCTTAGCGACGCTGCACTGCCTGTTCTCCGGCGTCGGGCTCGACCAGACGGACGGCCAACGGCGCAAGAGGGGTCACTCGGAAAGTTTGAACCCGTGGTCCACGAGTCGACGCCTTGCCACATCCCGCTCGTCGTCGGTGAACAGAGACTCGAACTCCGGCTTAAGCACCGTGTTCTCCACCGTCAGGTCCAACCGCTTGCGCTCCCAGAGAGCCGTGAAGCCGTCGGAGGTCGAGCTGCCCGAGAGCAGGCGGCGGGCCGTCTCCAGCCCACCGTTCTGATGGAGCATTTCGAGGAAGTACGTAGCCGTATAACCCGCCTCATGCTTTGCACGCACGTACACCTCGTGCATCGCACGGTCGAACTCGAGGCGCAGGCTGTCGGCATCCCGAGGCCCTTCGACAGTGGCGGTGGCCAGTTCCGGCTCATTGACCTGGGGCAGCGCGACCTCTTCCTCGTTGCCGGGATCGAGTTGCGCCGGTATTGACGGGCCCGGCCAGACGTCGCATACATGCCTCGCCATCTCGATTGCCCGAGCTTCGATGTCCTCGTCGGTCCAGGACTCCGGATGCTCGTTGATGAGCCCCTTCGACAGGACCAGGAGGCTGTACTTGCTGAGGAGGCTCCGCTTCCCCAGCCCGACCTCACCGCCAGCCGTCAGAGAGGCAGAGTCCGCATCCGTCCACGGCCGGTTCGAGAGCGCCCCGTTGAGACTCTTGGCAACAAGCGTGAGGTTGCCGATCGTCTGGATGCGCTTGTCACGCGAAACCGCTTCGACGGGCGTCAGACGAGGCTCCGGGTTCCAGTGCGTGTGCCACGTCTGCGGCATGACGTGTTCGATCTCAAGCTTGGGCGGCAGCGCGGCAAGATCATGGAGCTTGTTCCGAAGCCTCTTCTCTATCGCTTCCAGCACGACCCGGAGCCGTGACTGGCGGATGTTCCCGTAGATCTTCTGCCCGGGAAGATCAGCCATCATCTGCTCGTCGGTAGGCCAGACCCGGGCGTCCGCAGTCTGAGCTTCGAGGAACCGGCGGACAGTATCTCCCGCCGTTTCCACAGCACTCCGGTCTAGCAGCTTGAGGATCGCGACCATCATCTTGTTGACGTCCTTCATCGTCATGCGGATGAGGGTCCGCCGGATAACCCAGCTCTCCAGCGCGTTGAGGGCGGTCTTGACCTGGTCGGCCGGCACCGTGTGGTTGTCGGACAGCAACCACATCAGCAATGGGCTCGTGGCGGCCAGTTCCATCGTCTCGATGACCCGCGCATAGAACGCGCCCTCCGCCGACTCCTCGGGGAGGTTCGCCATGGCCCGGTACGTGTCGGCGTCCTTCCGAAGCTCAGCCAGAAGCTGCTCGCCGGTCGCCGCAGCCGCTATGTAAGGAGCGGCGTACTCCGTGAATGTGCGGAAGACCTGTTCGGTCCTCACCTCGTCACTGAGACGCATGGTCAGCCAATACTGGACAAAGATGTCGATGCGCGACCGAGAGTGGCGGCCCTGCGTGATCTCGGCCCGCCACCAGTCGTCATCGAAGTCGATCCAATGAGTCTCAGGCCACGCTTCGACACGAGCCCCGACCCTCTCGCCCTGTTGGAAGACCCAGTTTTTGATCAGGTCTGCCTTGAGCAGCGGTGTCCCTCGGTCGTTCAGCGTCTCGAAGATGAGCTGTGAGTCGTCGTGACCCGTGAGATTGATCGCAACCAGGTAGAGACCATCTTGAAGAGTGGAGGAGAGCGCGGTGGCGCGCTGTTCCTCGGTGCCCGGGGGCTGGTTTCCGTCACTATCGGGCGATCCGACCAGCCAACCGCGGGCCTCTTGGGAGAAGAACGCATGAGCTGCGAGGATGCGGTGGTCACCAACGTCGTCTGACTTCGGATCCATCGCCTGAGCGAACGCAGCGCGATCATGCTTAGACGGCCAGAGCTTGAAGCGCTCCGGCTTGCCCTCGAAAGCCTTGGACCTGTTGAGGATGAGTTCCTCGAGATCCTCTGCGAGCAGAGTGTGTTCCCGCTCTTCGATGACCGCCTGCACGGCGTCGATGAG
>JBHELU010000125.1:0-3818 GCA_046262955.1 Actinomycetota bacterium
CCCGGCTTTATCTCGTGCCACGTCTTGCCCCAGTCCGAGCTCGTGACGACGGTGGGACCGCCGTTCGTTGCATCGATATACATCTGGCCGTCGCGAGTGATCCCGATGCTCGGCTCCTGCGTGGTGACCTTGGTGTCGTAGATCTCACTGTGCGGAGCCATCAGCGGAGCGATGCCCGGAGCCGGCCGTCCGCCGGCGGTGTAGGTCGCCGCCCGGCCCCCATTGCGCAGGCTCACGTCTTGGGCGGACGCCGGCGTTCCCTCGGCTGCGGCGAGCGCGCCGACCAGCACCACCACTATCAACGCGGCCATCACTCGAGACTTCATGCCTCTCCATTCGGCGCCGGCTCGACGAGTCCTGTCCGGCGGGGAAGGGATGCGAGCTCTGATGGCCAATGACTGGGGGGTGAAGAGGAACTCTCGAGCGGCCTTGTCGATCCCGGCCCTCGCCCTAGCCCTGAGCCTGGTCGCAGGCATAGCCGGCCCCGCCGAGGCGAAAGCCCCCGTGGTTGCGGCGCCGGCCGGGCTCGCCGCGTCGATCACCTCGCAGGGGGTCGACCTGTCGTGGCAACCCCAGACCTATCCGGTCGGGACCCAGACCCAATCGATCGCCGTCACCAAGAACGGGGGTTCGCTCGCGACGCTCGACGGAGCCGCCACGAGCTATCACGACTCCGACGTCCATCAGGGAGGCACGTACACCTACTCGGTGGTCGCGTGGGTGACTCGGGGCAACACGACCTACAGCTCGCCGCCGTCGTCGATAACAGTCACGCTCCCCGACTACCTCGTGGGGGCCGCGACCCAAGACATCTCGCCGCCGCCGGGCGTAACGATCAACCAGGGCGGCAACGGCATCGGCGACGGCAGCCTGTTCCCCGGGGCGGTCGTGTCGCGAGGCAGCCAGAACCAGTTCCAAGGTGAGCACATCCGCGCGCGAGCGATGGTCGTCGACGACGGTGACAACGCGATCGCGATCGCAGACATCGAGACCCAAGGCATGTTCGCCGCGTACGAAGCCGGCCCGTGGGGCCTGTCCGACATGCGCGACCGCGTGGCACAAGACATCCCTGGACTTCCCGCAAACCACATCCTGATCGCGTCGGATCACACTCACTCGGGTCCGGACACGATCGGTGCGTGGGGTGGCGTTGGCGACGTGCAGATCCCCGGGTATTCGGGAGACAACCAGTACTACCGGTACATCTTCGATCAGACGGTGAAGGCGATCGAAGAGGCTTACCGCTCGCGCACCTACGCGAGCATCCGCGCCGGCGAGTCCGACGCGTCCGATCTCATCTACAACCAGTCGTGCTCGGAAGCGCTCAACCAGTCGAAGCAAGAGACCTACCCCGGACCCGATCTGTGCGCGACACCTGGAAAGGACGGGTTTGTCCGCGTCGTGCAAGCCACCGCACCCGGGGGGAACGTCATCGTCACTTACATGGCCTTCGCCGCTCACGGCACCGCAGGCGGGGGGCCGGGCGTTCACGGGGATTGGCCTCAGTTCCTGTCCGACAAGATGACCGAGACGTACGGCGGTACCGGGCTTGCGATGGAAGGCGCGGTGGGCGGAACGCAACCGTGTCGTCCTGCGTGCTCGTTCACGAACCCCGATCCGAAAGTCAACCCCGGCTACAACGAGGGTGATCGCCGCACCGCATTCACGATGAACTACATGGCTCGTGTCTCCGACGCGCTGAAAGCATCGACGCCGGTGACAGGGCCGGTCGATGCCACCGCTTCGTACATCCGCGAGCCGATCACCGGCCCCGCGGTCGAAGCATTGTTCTTGGGCGGTCAGTACGCAGGAGCGAGATTGCTTCGCAACCACGAGAGCCCGTGGGTCGTTGGGCAAACGATCCGCACGGTTGCGTCGGCGCTGCGCGTGGGCAACGTGCTGTTCGCCGGGACGCCGGGCGAAGGCTTCTATGCCATCGGGAAGGGGATCCGCGATGCGGTAGGGACCACCGACCCGACCGACCGCACCAAGGCTCGTTACGTGATCCAACTGGGCCTGGCCGACGACCAGCTCGGCTACTTGATCGCCCCGATCAACTACGTGCCGATCATCGCCGCCGAGGTCGCCGTCAACGACAACATCATCTTCAACGTGTCGCCCACGATCGGCGACCACGTGATGTGCAGCGACATCTCGCTTGCGCTCAAGTTGGGCTTCGCCGGCAGCTCGCCTGCCACTTGCGCTCCCTACGACGGGGCCGACTCTCAGGGCGACCCACTGGGTCAAGTACCGGTCGGGGGCACGACATTGCCCGACGGTCTCCCGCTCCCCTAAGACTTTTTTTTCGCGGTCCCCAGGCGTCACACGTGCCTGGTAGATACGACACATGGTTTACGACGTGATCTTCGACGAGCTCAATCCCGAGCAGCTGCGCGCGGTCGAAGCAGTCGAGGGGCCGGTGTGCATCCTTGCGGGGGCCGGCTCGGGCAAGACCACCACGATCACGCGCCGGCTGGCGAACCAAGTCACGTCGGGAGCGTTCGCACCCGATTCGCTACTCGCCGTTACGTTCACTCGCAAGGCTGCCGACGAGATGCGCTCTCGACTAGCGCGGCTCGGTGTCGAAGGCGTGCGGGCGATGACCTTCCACGCCGCGGCCCTGAGCCAGCTCACGAGCTTTCGCCCTGGTTCGGTTGGCGGTGTGCTCTCGTCGAAGGCCGAGATCCTGGTCCCACTCGCACGTTCGCTGCCTCCGCCCCACAAGTTCACTCCGGTGGCCGACCTTGCAGCCGAGATCGAATGGGCCAAGAACCAGAGGATCACGCCGGACCGATACAAACGCGCGCTCGGCGAGCACCTGCCCCCGATCCCCGAAGACCACATGGCGCGCATCTTTGCGAGCTACGAGAATCAGAAGTCGGCCCGCAACGTTATGGATTTCGAGGACATCCTGGGTGCAACGATCCAGATGTTCGAGTCGGACGAAACCGCACGAGCTGGGTTCCGAGCGCGCATCAAGGCGATCACCGTCGATGAGTACCAAGACGTGAACCTGCTACAGCAATCGCTGCTCGATCTATGGCTCGGCGAACGCGACGAACTGTGTGCCGTCGGCGACGACTACCAGGCCATCTATTCGTTCACGGGAGCAACGCCCGACTTCTTGCTCGAGATGCCGTCACGTTTCCCCGACGCGCACGTCGTGAAGCTCGAGCGGAGTTACCGCTCAACTCCCCAAGTCCTGGACGTCGCCAACCGGCTCGTCCCCGAATTGAAAGGCGCCAAGAAGGTTTTGGTCACCGACAACGAAGACGGGCCCGAACCGGTATTGAAGGGTTTCTTCGATTCCGATCGCGAGACTCGCTTCGTCATCGAGCAAGTCGCGGAGCTACACGGCGACGGAATCTCGTACGAGGACATCGCGATCTTCTATCGCACCAATGCGAAGTCCGAGATCTACGAAGACGCTCTGACCGAAGCTTCGATCCCTTTCCAGGTACGCGACCTTGGTGCGATCGAGCCGGGCGCCAAGCGCAGGCCGCGCCGAACTCGCGATGCTGTGGGCGTCAACCTCTTGACCCTGCACAGCGCGAAGGGCCTGGAGTTCGAAGCGGTCTTCGTTCCGGCCCTCGAAGAAGGTGAGATCCCGTATCGGCGCGCGACCGAGTCGTCACTGCCCGAGGAGCGGCGTCTGCTGTACGTCGGTATCACGCGCGCGAAGAAGCATCTGCACGTGAGCTGGTCGATCAAGAAGCCCAGCCGCTTTGTCACCGAGATCAAACCGAAGGCTCCGAAGGAATCTGCCTAGTCGTCCTCAGCCTCTGAAGTCCACCTTCTGCGCGTTCGAGGCCGCGGGC
>JBHELU010000126.1:0-4658 GCA_046262955.1 Actinomycetota bacterium
CTGTCATGACGGCGTCCACGAGTGAACGAATTCCACTAGCTGCGCCAAGACGTCCGGGTCGGTGTCAGGAAGCACCCCATGTCCCAGGTTGAAGATGTGCCCCTTACCTCGCGTCGCTTCCAGGATCGCTCGCGCCTTGCCCTCGATGACTTCCCAGGGTCCCATCAGGGCCGCAGGATCGAGATTTCCTTGCAGTGCAACGCCGTTTCCTAGCCGGGCCCGCGCGGAAGCCATCGGCACGCGCCAGTCGACGCCGATCACATCGGCGCCGGATGTGGCCATCAGTTCTAGAAGCTCCGACGTGTTAACGCCGAAGTAGATCGTTGGAACGCGGCCCCCCAACTGCTCGAAGATCCGCTCGACGACGGGCAAGACGTATTCGCGATAGTCGTCTGGGTCGAGCGCGCCGGCCCAACTATCGAAAAGCTGGATCGCCGACACACCGTGATCGATCTGTGCGCGTAAGGAGTTGACGATGGATTCCGCCAAGCGATCCATGAGTTTGTGCCACCCTGCTGGGTCGCCGTACATGAAGGCTTTGGTCCGCGCGTGATCTTTGGACGGCCCTCCCTCTACGAGGTAGCTCGCCAGGGTGAACGGTGCACCTCCGAAACCGATGAGAGGGACCTCTAGCTCGTTCACGAGGATGTCGATCGTGTCGAGCACAAATGGGACGCCGGTCGTCGGGTCGAGCGGCTGGATCAGCTCGACGTCTTGCTGTGACCTGATCGGTCGGTGCACCGCGGGGCCCGTCCCGGGAACGATGTCGACGTCGATCCCCATCCCTGCGAACGGCACGACGATGTCCGAGAAGAGGATCGCCGCGTCGACTCCCAGCCTTCGGACCGGTTGAAGGGTGACCTCCGCCGCAAGATCAGGGGTCCTGCACAAGGCCAAGATGTCGTTCGTCTCGCGCAGCGCACGGTACTCGGGCAAGCTGCGGCCCGCCTGTCGCATGAACCAAACAGGCACACGCTCTACCGGCTCGCGACGGCAGGCTCTTATCAAGTCGGAGTCGCCAAAGGGGGTCGTTGATCGGTCCTTTCCTGAGTGCGAGCCATCCTAGAAGGCGTGTCGGCCAATTGATGCGCCTTGGCACATGACCGCCACGGCGCGCTGCGCTAGCGCCTTCGGCGTTCAGGGCCGGTTGGCCTCGCCTAGTGTTCGCTCGTGACGTTCGATGCGATCGTGCTGGCCGGGGGGAGCTCAACTCGGCTGGACGGGCGCGACAAGGCTGCCATCGAGATCGACGGCAAGTCTCTGCTCGGGTGGGCCTTGGATGCGACGCACCACGCCGAGTCCGTCGTCGTTGTCGGCCCCCAGAGAGATGTGGGCCGAGACGTCATTTGGATCGTCGAGGAGCCTCCCGGAGCGGGACCGGCGGCCGCTATCAAGGCCGGCCTGGAATCTGTTACGAGTGAGCTCGTCGCAGTCCTTGCCGTCGACATGCCGTTGGTGTCTTCGGCTCGCATCGAAAAACTGATGACTTCGGTGGACGAACACGACGGGGCTTGTTTCGTCGACGAGCGAGGCCGCGCTCAATATCTTGCAGCC
Organism: Actinomycetota bacterium; assembly: GCA_046262955.1. GTDB lineage: Bacteria > Actinomycetota > CADDZG01 > CADDZG01 > WHSQ01 > JALZGD01. The sequence continues at coordinate 1,555 of JBHELU010000126.1, forward strand.
GTATATCGAACCCGGTCCTTGCGGAGAGTTACCGCTCGCGATCTGCAGGGATCGTCGGTGCGTAAGTTGCTGGGCCCGCTCGACGTCGTGGGTGTCGTCGACCCAGAGGCGGCGATGGATTGCGACACGCCGGAGGATGTCGATCGTCTTCGCGATTACTTTCTTACGCTCCAGCAGTCTTAGTGGATGTCCATCAAGGAAAGGAGAGCGTGATGCCGCAGGTTTCACAGCTGGGCAGGGTGATGGTTCCGGTGTCCGACCAGGACAAGGCGATCGATTGGTACAAGGACAAGCTCGGATTCGTGGTTGCAGCCGACGTTGCCTACGGCGAAGGCGATCGTTGGGTCGAGGTGTCGCCTCCAGAGGGCAATGCGAACGTGGCGCTCGTTCCGCCGATGGGTGGCGGCGAGTGGGCGGTCGGTCGCATGACCGGTATCGCGTTCGAGTCGACCGATCTCGACGCCGACTACGAAGAGCTGAAAAGCAAGGGCGTCGAGTGTGAGGACCCCATGGGCGGCGACGAAACCGTCCCTCGGATGTTCTTCTTCAAGGACGGCGACGGTAACCAGCTCTTGCTGGTTCAAGCGACCCAGTAGTTATCCATGGCGGGATTCGATGAGTGGGTCGATGAAGTCTGTGCGTTGCTGGGCATCGACGACCCTATCGACGTGGACGTTCCGCTTGACGTGGCGAAGGATGTCGCGCATCTGATCGAGCGGCGCGCGGCCCCCGTGACCACGTTCCTGATCGGTCTCGCCGCGGGACGTGCTTCCGACCGCGCGGCGGCTGCTCGCACGATCGCCGAACAGGTGCAGAAGCTGGCAAGGTCCGCCGCTGAATAAGAGGCCCGAGTTATTCAGTGGAGGGCCTAGCGTGGAGAAGCGGTTACTTAGCCTTCGCTTGGATCAGCTTGGACATCAGTTCCTCGTACTGGATCAGGTGCCGGGGGCCGAGGAAGTTGTCGCGCACCCGATCGCGCGCAGCCTTGCCTATCTCGGCGGCCCGCGCTGGGTCCTCTAGAAGCGCGTTCACATCGGCGGCGTACTCGTGGAGATCTTCGGGATCGTCGACGAGCAGACCGGTCTTGCCGTCTTCGATCTGATCTTGGATCCCACCTATCTTGCTGGCGACGACGGCACGGCCTTTCCACATCGCTTCAGCAACCGTGAGACCGAACCCTTCCGCGATGCTTTTCTGAACAACCACATCCGCACGTCGTTGCATAGCGTTAACGATCGCGGCGTTCTCGTCGCCGTCGTCCATGGGGATCATGGCGAGATGCACGCGGTCGCGGACGCGCTCATTCAATAAGCCCCATGCCTCGTAAACATCTTCGAGCACCTGTGCTCCTTCAGGATCGTCTGCAACTGCTTCCACTGCCGGTCCCGCAACTACCAGGTGAACAGCGTCATCGGACACTTCGTCCGCGAAGCCCTTAACCACACCGAGCGGGTCTTTCAGACGATCCCATCGTGAAACTTGAAGGACGATGCGACAGTCGGCCGGAGGAGGTTCACCGCCGTCCCTGTAAGTGACCTTTCGTTCCACGCGGGCGGTAGAGCCGTCCACGAGTTCGTAGGTTGGGTCTCCATTCGAGTCGACTTGCGTGACGTGAGCGGTGTGAAGGATCGCTTCCACCGCTTCCCGAGACAGGTCCTGATTCTTCGGTGCGAACGCGTCGATCGACGGAGGGATCACCGACATCTTGTTCTTGTCGAGCCCCTCCCATTCGAAAGCGCGGCGCGAGAAAACGTAGCCGTCGACATCTTCGATGTACGGGATCAGGAAGCGCCACGCATCGCGCGCGAGGTCATTGGGAACGTCGACTCCCACGTGGCATCGCCAGATCACTACTGCCCCTCGAGCGAGCAGCTCGCATGACAATCCTGCCGTCTGCGGGTCGTGGAGGAGGACGATGTCGCCCGCGCTAACCCTGTCGCTTAGCTCGCGAGCGCTGGGTTCGAGCGTTTTCTCGTAGATCTCCTTCTCGGTCGTGCCGAGGCTTCCGCCGTCCCCCTGCGAGCCGTGGAGATGATTGTGGATCCGCTTCGTGACGCCGAAGAAATCGGGATCTCCGGGGATGACTACCCATCGCGCGTCGATCCCGGCGCCCCGTCCTCGAGCGATAAGCGACCGGAGCATCTCCGCTACCCCCCCGCCTCGGGCGGTTGAGTTGACGTTCCAGACGACCCGCTCCTTGAAGGCTTCGCGCCCACGCTCGACCGCTGCCTCGAAATTCCGGAATCCTTCCGCCGAGAGCACCTCGGCGAACCGATCGTAGGGAAGTGGATCGATGGGGACGTCTTGCAGCGGCATCGTCGTCCTTTCTGCGATCCGTGACTTTCGGTGAAGATATCGGGATGCCGAAGCTCTTTGGGACCGATGGGATCCGGGGTGTAGCCAATCGTGACCTGACGCCCGACCTTGCTCTCGTTGTGGGGCGAGCGGCCGGATCGATCCTCGCGGCGACCGGCTCAACGATCGTGGTCGGACGGGATACGCGCTTGTCTGGGCCGATGCTCGAGGGGGCCTTGGTGGCAGGTCTGTGCTCATCGGGAACCGATGTGCGGACGGCTGGGATCATTCCGACGCCCGGCGTGGCCTTCCTGACCCTCGACGAGCGGGCGGCGGGTGGAGCCGTTATCTCCGCGTCTCACAACCCGGTCGACGACAACGGGATCAAGTTCTTCTCTTCCGAGGGATCAAAGACGAGCGCGGACGTCGAAGCAGAGATCGAAGGCGCTATGGCCAGCGCCCGCGAGCTCCCGGTAGGGGAAGAGATCGGAATCGCGGAACCTCTCGCTGGTCCGCAGAACCGCTACGTGGAGCACCTTCTAGCTTCGGTAGATGGCGACCTCGATGGACTGCACGTTGTGCTTGACTGCGCGTTCGGCGCGTCCTACGCGGTCGCTCCAGACACATTCGAGCGCGCGGGCGCAAAAGTGATCGCGCTGAATGCGGTTCCCGATGGAGCACGCATCAATGTCGACTGTGGGTCGACATCGCTCAGCGGGCTTCAACGCGCGGTTGTGGAAGAAGGCGCGGCTCTCGGCCTCGCGTTCGACGGCGATGCCGACCGCGTTCTTGCGGTCGATGAGACGGGT
>JBHELU010000127.1:0-2971 GCA_046262955.1 Actinomycetota bacterium
AACGCGACCTTGCCCGAGCCTTGCGCAACTCCGAACGCGGCCCCCGCAACCAGCCCGCCGAGCCCTAACGAAGAGAAATGCTCGCGGCGGAACGCAAACGCGAGATGGAACACGAGAAAGCCGACCAGTAGGCGCATCCCGGCGGTCGACGCGAACGCCCTTCGTATCGACATCGAACGGGCCGCCGCCCGAGCCGAGCGCATCTCCACTTCCGGCCTCGATCCTCGTTCGCGAGGCAAACCAAATGCCGGGACAACCCCAATGAAATAGATGAGTGCCGCGTAGAGCAACTCGACGTGGGGGCCGAACAGCTTGATCAGGGCCAGGCCGGGCACTCCACCGACCATCCCCGCAAGCCCGCTGATCTTCGACAACGATGCATTGGCAGCGACAAGCGAGCCATCGTGCTCGATCAGGCGCGGGAGCATCGCTCCGCGCACGATCAGTGCAGCTCGCGAAAAAACCAAGATCCCGAACGCGATCGGGAACAGGTAGAGAGAGGTCGTTCTGGTCGCCATCAGCCACGCAAGGCACCCACGAGCGAAAGCCGACAGGACAAGGGCCCACTTGTGGCTCCCTTTGAAGCGGTCGAGCACCCGGGCCAGGAAGGGCGAGACCACGGCGAAGGGGGCCGCGGTTAGGGCTAGATAGAGAAAAACCCGGCCCCAGGCCGTAGTCGTGGGGACCGAGAAGAACAAGGATCCGGCCAGGGCCACGGCCACCAAGGCGTCGCCGGCGGACCCCGCTGCCTGAGCCAGGAGCAGCCGCCCGAACTGCGGCGTTTGAGCGTTGGCCTTGAGGCGCTTGAGGATGCGCCTCCACACGATCAGAGCGAGCGGATCCTCGTGGTCGATCTCCGCCTGTGGCCTTTGGTCGCTCATCGCCTAATGAGCCTAGTGGGGCCTCGCAGGAGTTCTGAGTGTCGGGGCGAAACATGCAGGTGAGGGAGCGGGGCTATGCCTCGCCCGACAACGAGTAACAGAAGGTTCACGGGAGGGAAGCGGAATGCGACGTCACTGGAGACTGGCAGCCGTCCTCAGCGCGTTGATGCTCTCGAGCGTCATCGCCCCACTGGCGTCGGCTTCTCCTGGTTCGAAACCCAACAAGAGCTACGGCACCCAGACGGTGTCGTATTCGATCCCGACCAAGTACGGGCACATCTACCTAGAGGTCGACCGCCCCGTGGACTCGGCGCATCCGGACAAGCTCGTGAAAGCTCCGACGATTCTCACCTACTCGCCTTACTCGATCCTCGGTCGTAACGGCGACGCAGGCTCGTGGGTACCTCAGGGTTACGCGCGGGCGTATGCAGATGTCGTTGGGACCGGAAACTCGGGCGGTTGCTTCGACTACGGCGGCAAGGCCGAAGAGGTAACCGGTAACGACGTCGTCGAATTCATCGCGAAGCAGAAGTGGTCCGACGGCAAGGTGGGCATGCTCGGTGGCTCGTACGACGGAACCACGCAGTGGGCGACCGCCGTCACGCAGCCGCCGCACCTCACGACGATCGTTCCCGAAGCTGCGATCGACCGTTGGTACGACTACGCGTACTCCGGCGGCATCCGTTACTTCGACAACAACGAGGTTCCTCGCGAGGGCGCAGGTGCTCCGGCGGATGAGGGCGTCGACACACCGTTCGCGTTCGACTTCGGCCTTGCACTTCCGCCACCTGTAGACACGAGCGACCCCGACTGGGCGACGCGGGTGCAAGAGCGCATCCAACCGTGCGACCAGCTCCAGCACACACAAGAGGGGTACAGCCAAACCCCCGACTACACCAAGTTCTGGACGGAGCGCGACTACATCACGAAGCGAGCAAGATCAACATCCCCGTGCTGATCTCGGCGAACTGGGGCGACTGGAACGTCAAGCAGCAGCAGTCGGTCGACATGTTCAACGCGATCCACAACTCGCCGGACAAGAAGCTCTACATGGGCAACGCATTCTCGGGCCACGGTGTGCCCGGCGGCGACTACAACAAGTTCGTTCACTTGTGGTTCGACCACTACCTGATGGGGATCAACAACGGCGTTCAGAACGCTCCGCAGGTACACAGCCAGACGAGCAACTACGACGGACCTCAAGACTGGTACGCGGGTAGCTGGCCGAAGACCAAGCCACTTACGCTCTACTTCCAAGAGCAGCCGTTGACCAACGGCGGTGCATACCAATGGTTGCTGAGCCCGATGAAGCCCATGAAGGGCATGCCCGGGATGCCGACCGACAAGGCGCAGTTCCCGTCATCGAACGTCAACACCGAATCGCATGCGGCGCACCACGCACGCAACAACCGCGATTGGATCTGGTTCGAAGCTCCGATGTTCAAGAAGGACGTTCACATGTTCGGTCAGCCGAAGCTACAGATCCAGTTCCCGGCGCACCGGCAGTGGATCACTCTGACTCCGACTCTTCTCGAGATGGATCCGTCAACCCATCAGGACGTCGGGGGACAGATGGTCATGACCGATCCGAACGGTCTCGTGGGTGTCACGCGCGGCTGGCTTGACTCTCGTTACCGCGATGGGCTCGCCAAACAGGCGAAGCCATTCGAGCTCGAGAAGAATCAACAGATGACGGTTCCGTTCAAGTCGACCGACTGGATCTTTAAGAAGGGCGACATGATCGGCGTCAACATCCAGACCGAGATCAACGAGTGGTCGATCCCGAAGTCGTACGCCTGCAGCTCGCCCGACTGCGCGCTGGTGACGATCGACTGGCAGCACGCATGGACCCGCGTGATCATCCCGGTGGTCGGCAAGGTCGGGAACCCGCTGTCGCTGTTCGACTTCCGGGGCTAGCGGGGATGGCTCGCTCGCGCCCCCGGCGCCGGATCTCGCTGCTCGTGATCGCCTCGATGATTGCCGGCATGGGCGCCGCGCAGGTGGCCACGGCCCCGGCCGGCGCGGTGGCATGTGCCGACGTCATCGTGTTCCGGACCATGACCGTAACCTTTCACCCGCTGGAGCGGTCC
>JBHELU010000128.1:0-3751 GCA_046262955.1 Actinomycetota bacterium
CTGCGGGGCCGTACACGAGCCGGTCGATCCTTGCCAGCACGATCGCGCCGGCACACATCGGGCACGGCTCCAACGTGACATAGAGCGTGGCCGCGGCCAGTCGCCACGTTCCGAGCGCCTCCGAGGCAGCGCGGAGGGCCAGGATCTCGGCGTGAGCAGTCGGGTCCTTACGGAGCTCGCGTTCGTTACCGGCTCGAGCTACGACCTCCCCGCCCACTACGATGACTGCTCCGATCGGCACGTCGTCGTGGGCGAGCGCGGCGGCCGCCTCCTCGAGAGCAAGCCGCATGAAGCGCTCGTCCATATCGCGTCCCGCGGGTTCGTTCACAGGGCCAGGACTGTAGACCCGCTGGCTAGGATGCCTGGTGGAGACGTGCGTGAGCGGCCGAAACGGCACGACTGGAAATCGTGTGATCCGAGAGGGTCCAAGGGTTCAAATCCCTTCGTCTCCGCGTATGCGGTCGTCTATCCTGCAAAACGGCCGCGCTAGGTGGGGGGCTCGGGGTCCCCTGAACCGGAAACCCTCGATACGTCGGACCGACTACCCGCTTGCGGCCCGCGGTTGACCGGGCAGCCCCCGGCGACAAGCGTCGATGGTCGAGTCCCGCGCGACTCGGAGCCGTGAACCCGGTCAGGCCCGGAAGGGAGCAGCCGTAAGCGGTGTACCGAGAGTGCCGCGGGCGAGCTCGGCCGGAGCTTTCTCGTCGGGATAGCGACGGCCGTCCGCTGGTCCAGAGCGGGGTGCGCGGCCATATTTCGCGACGTTCCGTCATTCATTTCGCGACAGACCCAACAACTAGGATGAGCCGAGATGGCTTACCTATCTCTCTATCGCAAGTACCGACCTCAGACTTTCGACGAGATCCTCGGCCAAGACCACGTATCCACAACGCTGGCGGCAGCCGTTCGCGACGACAAGGTCGCCCATGCCTACCTGTTTACGGGCCCTCGGGGAACCGGGAAGACCAGCACGGCTCGGATCCTTGCGAAGGCCATCAACTGCGTCCATGGTCCGACGCCTCAGCCGTGCGGGGAGTGCGGCTCGTGCATCGCAATCGCAGAGGGCTCGTCCCTGGATGTCATCGAGATGGATGCCGCATCGCATTCGAAGGTGGACGAGACCCGCGAGATCCTGGCAGGCGTTCCGCTGGCAACCGCCGGTGGACGCCGCAAGGTCTACGTGATCGACGAGGTCCACATGTTGAGCGCTCCTTCCTTTAACGCGCTTCTGAAGACCCTCGAAGAACCGCCGCCCCACGTCGTCTTCATCCTGGCAACGACCGAAGCCCACAAGGTCTTGGCGACGATCGTCTCGCGCACCCAACGCTTCGACTTCCGACGCGTTCCCGTCGATGTGCTCCAGCATCACCTCGAATCTGTGGCCAAGCAGGAGTCGATGGACATCGATGCCGCTGCGACCGAAGCGATAGCGCGTCATGCCGACGGCAGCGTGCGCGATGCACTGTCGGCATTGGACCAGCTCTCGACTCTCGAGGGTCACGTGGGGCAAGACGATGCGGAACGGTTGCTTGGTACTCGCAACGAGGAGTCGCTTACCGCGCTGTTCGACGCGATAGCTGCCGGGGACGTGGGCCAAGTCTTCACCGTCCTTCACACATCCATCGCTCGAGGTTCGGACGTTCGGCAACTCACACTCGGGGTTCTCGAGCATGCGCGCACCTTGTTGATCCTCAAGGCGGCTCCCGATGCAGCAGATCTGATGGACGCCGCAGCGGACGATCTGGCCGTCATGGGGACCCAGGCGAACCTGTTCGCGGCTGGCTCTCTGGTTCGGATCATCGATCTCGTCGCCAAGGCACTGACTGAGATGCGTAACGCTCCAAATCACCGGTTGCTCTTGGAGATCGGTCTGATACGTGCAACATCACCAGATACCGATCCATCTGCAACGGGTCTTCTGGGACGGATCGAGCGCCTCGAGCGGCGGATCGGGATCGAGATGAGCGATGAGGCAGTGGCGACTGCTCCAGCGCAGCCTGCGGTTACCCTCGAAGAGCCCGTCGCCAAAGTTCCCGCGAAGCCAAAGAAGGCCACTGCTGCGGCCGCCAAGACGGCAAAGCCCGCTGCACAAGCCGAGAGGGCGCCATCGAGCAGTGCGCAAGCCGTCTCGGTGCCTGCTCAGATCGGCTTGTCGCACATACGCGACGCGTGGTCCAAGACACTCGCCGAGGTCAAGTCGCGGACCCGTCGAGTCGGCGCGTACCTCGAAGGCTCGCGTCCGGTCTCGTTCGAAGACGGTGTTCTAACCGTGGCAACGGCTGCCGACTTCCATGCCGAAGCTATGAAAGATGCTGCATGCACCGAGACGTTGGCCGATGGCCTCCACGCCGCACTCGGTATAAGGACGAAGTTCTCGTTCATCGCACAATCGAAGCTCGGCTCCGGCGAAGCTCCGACCGAGGCCGCAGCTGCCGTCGAGGAGGTATCCGTCGACGACATCGCGACGGACGCCGAGGTGCAAGACCCCGTCGAGCTCGTCAAGAAAGGGCTCGGCGCCGAGGTTGTCGAGGAGAAGATCAAGTGAGCTGTGAACGGAGGCGTGCGTGAAGGACCTTCAACGCATGATGAAAGAAGCGCAGCGGATGGCGGCCGACGTTCAGAAAGCGCAGGAGCAACTTGCCGACGAGACCGTTGAAGCTTCCGCGGGCGGAGGCGCCGTAAAAGTTGTTGCCAGCGGCGACCAGCGCATCGTTTCGATAACCATCGACCCCGGTGTATTCGACGGCCCACCCGAAGCCGACGACATAGAGATGCTTGCCGACACCGTGACTGCCGGTGTGAATGAGGCGCTTACCAAGGTGAAGGAGCTCCAAGAGCAGACATTGGGACCGATCGCAGGGGGCCTCGGGGGCCTGGGCCTACCGGGCACCTAGGTTCCGACACGATGTTCGCGGGACCCATCCAAGACCTGATCGACGAGCTTGCGAAGCTGCCGGGCATCGGCCCGAAGAGCGCACAGCGCGTTGCGTTCTATCTCTTGAAAGCGCCTGCGGCCGAAGCTTCGTCTTTGGCTCGGGCGATCGCCGAGGTGAAGGAGAAGGTTCGTCTCTGCGGCCGCTGTTTCAATCTCGCCGACCAGGAATTGTGTGAGTTCTGTCGCGACGAACGGCGCGATGCCACAACGATCTGTGTCGTACAGGAGCCGCCCGACATCGTTGCCATCGAGAGAACGCGTGAGTTTCGCGGTCTGTATCACGTGCTGCACGGCGCGATCTCCCCGATGGACGGGATCTACCCCGACGATCTGCGCATCGCAGAGCTGCTGGAGCGGGTTCGAGGGTCGAACGGAGTCCCTGCGGCCAAGGAAGTGATCGTCGCGACCAACCCCAATACCGAAGGGACGGCAACAGCCATGTACCTCGCTCGGGTTCTCGGCCCCCTTGGCGTCCAGACAACTCGGCTGGCCTCGGGGCTCCCCGTAGGAGGGGATCTCGAATACGCAGACGAGGTCACTCTGGGCCGGGCCCTCGAAGGGCGCCGCCAGATCACCGGCTAAGCCGAGGTCGCGAAAAATCTCATAACTCGGACCGGTGATGGCACGTTAGAGCAATAGGAGCCGGGGGTATCTTCCTCACAAGCGAGCACTGTCTGCAGCCGGTAGGATGCCGTGCGTAGTCAAAATGCGGGGGTAATCATCAAGAGCGACGAGCACGTAGACGTACGGCCCTATCTGTCACGGGCGATCGGGGCGACCGCAGCAACGATCGGGGGGCCGCTGATCCTCACGATC
>JBHELU010000129.1:0-7408 GCA_046262955.1 Actinomycetota bacterium
GACTGGGACATGCACTGGATCGACAACAAGACCATTGTCGCTGTCGACCTCAGCCTGGACAACGGGATCTACGTCCATCGCTCGACGGACGCCGGCCTTCACTGGACCACCACGCAGATCCACGAAGACGTCTACGACCGACCATGGCTTGCCATTGCCGGAAAGACCGTTTACGTCGTGGCCAAGGGATTCGACGCGGTTCCTTACTGCTACGTCTCGACCGACGGCGGTAAGACCTTCTCTCAAACGCCGATCCCCTTGTACGGAACAGGTGTGGTCCCGGCCGAAGCGGGAGGCACTTCGCCTACCGCACCGGAGGCGTTGGTAACCAACCAGAACGCGTATGTCGACCATGCGGCCACCGATCCAAAGACCGGCGATCTGTGGGTGCTCTACGGCATCGACAGTGCCGAGAGCTACGGACAGAAGAACCCAACCGGTGTGCCCGATCGCCTCTACGTCGCGCACCTAGAGGACGGTCCCGCCGGTCAGCAGTTCGTCAGCTACCCGGTGTACCTCGGCGGCGCCGGCGACTCGTTCATCGACGGTTTCAACTGGTTGACGATCGATAAGAACGGCACGCTTTACGCACTCGCGAACGGGGGCCACGCGAATCACGAGTCGACGTGGCTCACGTACAGCTCGGATCACGGCAAGCACTGGAGCAAGCTGACCGATGTCGGCGAAGCGGGGGCCACGAATGTCTACGGGTCGATCGCTGCAGGATCGCCGGGCACGCTTGCGATGGCTTACATCCGTGGCTCGAACACCGATCCGTCCACGGCGCAAGCCTGGTACCCGGAGATGGCTCGGATCACGAAGGCCAACACGACGCACCCCGTCGTTCAGAGGACCCGCATCACGCAGACCCCGATCCACACGAAGGACATCTGCTTCTCGGGGATCCTCTGTGGCGTCCCTGGATTCGGCAACGACCGTTCCCTCTTGGACTACATCTGGAATGCGATCGCTCCCGACGGCACCGCCTTCGCTGTGTACGCATCGGATGGGCCGGCGACGGGAAGTGGCTCGGCCGTGAACGTGCTGCTGATCCGTCAGGTGGGCGGGCCGAAGTTCGGAGCGGGAGTACCAAGCTAGCCTGCACGTGTGGCCATCGCAGCATTCTTCATCGGGATAGTCGCGGCCGGGATCGTCGACGCCGTCACTTACGGAGAGCGACGCCGCAGAAGCGGGTTCGTCTTCTTGCTCACGACGGTGCTTGCGATAGCACTCGGTCTTCTGGGTTTGGCGCTCGCCCGGGCAGTCGGTGGGTCCGAGAACGACGTTTACTACTTCGTCGGATTCATCCCGACCCTGTTGGCAGGAGACTTCCTGAGCAACGCCGTCGCAAGAGCGCTGGCCAGGCTTCGCTCGCGGATGTGAGGCTCGTGGTACCCGGGGTGGGACTCGAACCCACACAGCCTTTCGGCCAGCAGATTTTAAGTCTGCCGCGTATAACCAATTCCGCCACCCGGGCGTGAAACCAGCGGTCCACGGCGCGCTGCGCTAGCGCCTTCGACCCGCAGAGCCGACCCCCAGGATAGGGGGCGCGTTACACCAGCGGCCATGGAAGCGGGCGGTTGCCCGCGGGGGCCGGAAACGTGTCCTCGAGCAGTAGCGCTTCCACGCGCTCGAGGGTTGCGCGCGCTTCTTCATCGGAAAGAACGCCGGCAAGCTCTCGGCCGAACGAGCCCTCGAGTAGCTCACCCAGGGCTTCTAGATCCTTGCGCAGCTCCGCATCCAGTGCCTCACCGGCGAACGCCCAGATGACGGTTCTCAGTTTGTTCTCGGCATTGAACGTGAGTCCGTGATCGACCGCCCACAAGCGCCGCGATGAGTCTTCGATCACATGGCCCCCCTTTCGGTCTGCATTGTTGGTGACGATGTCGAAAGCGGCAAAGATTCGCAGGACGTCTCGGTATTCGTCCATCACAGCGAAGTAGTGACGATCCGGGTCGTGCTCCACGAAGAGCTGAAGCGATCCTTCACCTAGAGGCAAGTCGTCTCGCAGCACGGTCGGCGGCACGATCTTCCACCGAGCCGCTTCCGAGACCAAGTACGCAGCGAGCTCGCGCGCTGCCAGTGTCCCCGGTGGGAAATCCCACAACGGTTGTTCACCCCTGGTGGGTTTGTAGACGGCCAGGATCTCGTTCTGCTCATCCTTCAAGCGAGCAAGAAATGTGTAATTGGACGAATACGGAAGCAATCCCAAGACCTCGGCCGTCCCCGAGCTAAGCGTCGCGATCGCTCGGGACGTCAGATCGTCGTCAGACGGTGACCGTTGGAGGCCGGGCATCGATGTCCTTCGGGATCTATCGGCAGACCGCACAGCTGACAGGTCGGCCGTCCTTCTTCGACGATCGCAGCAGTGTGCAGGACGAACGAGCGGACCTGGTCGCGTCGAAGCGTGAACCTCATGGATGGGCCCTCTTCGGAAACTGCGTCTTCGGCTTCTTCGTCGGTTGGCTGAAAGAGAACGATGAAGCGATCAGACTCTTCCTCGTAGCCCAAGCCGATCGCGCCTATCCGCCATTGCGGATCGATGGGCTCTTGCAGGACAAGCGCCGGATCGCGCGCCGGTGGCGTGGCACGCACCGTGTCTTGCTCGTCGATCGCAAGCAACATGTCGCGGAGTCTCTCCGCAAGAACTGCCACCTGTTGTTTCTCGATGGGGAAGCTGTTCGTGCCGGAGCTAGAACGCGACTGCACGTAAAACGACCGGTGACCGGGCGATCCCAAGTAGTCGGCAGTGAAGATCTCCGGAACGATTTCCATGTCGCTCATCAAGACCCCGCAGGTTGTGGCATCGAATTTACCGACAACACCCTAGGTCCATGTTCGGAGACTGCGATCGTCGTCCACGAAGCGGGAGCGATGACGATCCTCTGAAACAGATCGATGTGCACGCCCAGGTAATGAGCCGTAATGAGCTTGATCACGTCGCCGTGGCTAACGACGCAGACGGTGTCCTTCGGTCGAGTGGTGCGGATGCTTTCGATCTCGTCCACTGCCCGCGCTTGGACTTCGCGCAAGGTTTCACCATCGGGGAAGCGCGCTCCCGAAGGCCAGGACTGCACGACTCCCCACAACCGCGTTCGCATGAGCGATCGCAGCGGCCGGTCGGTCCAGCGTCCGTACTGAACCTCACCGATGCGTTTGCGAACGGAGACGCGCAAGTGGTGGGGGGCCGCGATGATGCGCGCAGTTTCGAGGGTCCGGTCGATCGGGCTCGAGATAACCGCGGCGAACTTCACGCCCCTGAGAGCGTTGGCCGTGGCCTCCGCTTGAATCCGGCCGTCGTCGGTGAGGTGCACGTCGGGGAGCCATCCGGTGAGCTTGTGCCCGGTGTGATCGGTGACTGCATGTCGAACCAGGAAGAAAACGGTCATTAAGAGACAGACTTCTTGATCGCCTCCAGCGCGCTGGGGTTCTCGAGCGAGGACATGTCTCCCGGGTCCTCGCCCAGAACGGTCGCGCGCACCGCGCGTCGCAGGATCTTGGCGGACCGCGTCTTCGGCAACTCCTCCACGAACCTGATCTGGGAAGGCGCGAACGCTTTTCCCAGCTCCCCCGAGATCGTCGCCTTCACCGCGGCGGCAAGCTCATCCGAGGGAACGGCATCTGGTTTCAGGATGCAGAAGCACCACACGGCCGTTCCTTTGATCTCGTCGGGCACCCCGATCGCGGCACACTCGATAACGGCTGGGTGGTCAACAGCGGCCGACTCGAACTCGGCGGGACCTATGCGCTTGCCCGCGATGTTCAAAGTGTCGTCCGAACGGCCGTGAAGGAACCAGTAGCCATCTTCGTCTACCGAGGCCCAGTCACCGTGAAGCCAAACATCCGGCCAGCGCGACCAGTACGTATCGAGGTATCGCTGGTCGTTGCCCCAGAACCCACGCGTCTGAGCAGGCCACGGTTTCGTGCACACCAATTCCCCGACCTCGCCGCGCACCGGATGCCCCTCGGCATCGAAGACATCCATCGCCATACCCAGCGCCGGTGTACCGAGCGAGCACGACTTCGTGGGAATGACGGGGGCTGGTCCCAAGAAGCACGCGCCCACCTCGGTGCCGCCGGAGACGTTGATGATCGGGACGCGGCCCCCACCGACTACGTCCGACAACCATCTGTAAGGCTCGGGGTTCCACGGTTCGCCGGTCGATCCGATGATCCGAAGGCGCGACAGGTCGTGTTCCGTGACCATCTCGTCTCCGGAAGCCATGAGAGCTCGGATCAAAGTGGGCGACACACCGAGTATCGATATCTCGTGTCGCGCACACATGTCCCAAAGACGATCTGCTCCTGGATGATTGGGCGCGCCCTCGTACATGAAAACGGTTGCCCCAGCTGCGTGTGTTCCGACGATCTCGAGTGGGCCCATGATCCAGCCCATGTCGGTGACCCAGTACAGGACGTCGTCCGGTTTGACATCGAACTGATACGCGACCTCCGACGCGATCTTCACGAGAAAACCGCCGTGAACGTGCACCGATCCCTTCGGCTTCCCGGTGGTCCCGGACGTGTAGGCGATCATGAACGGTGCTTCGGGATCCAGCGGCACAGGGCCTTCATCGTTTGCCGCTTCGAAGCCGGACCACTCGACGTCTTTCGGTCCTGCCGTCACGTCGTCCTCGGGGAACCTGCGGAAAACGACCACGTGCTCGACGCTCGGCGACTCCCGCACAGCTTGATCGGCTACTTCTTTCATTCCGACTTTCTGACCGCGTCGCCAGAACGCATCTGCTGTGATCAGCACCTTGACGCTCGCGTCGTTGAGTCGGGTCGCGATCGCGGGCGCGCCGAACCCCGAGAAGATCGGCAGATAGATCGCGCCGATGCGGGCGCATGCGTAAGCGGCGATAGCGGCCTCAGGCACCATCGGCATGTAGACACCGACGGCATCCCCCTGGCCGATGCCGAGCGCCGAGAGCCCGGCCGAAACTCGAGCGACTTCGGTCGCGAGATCGCCGTAAGTGAGTTGCCGGACGTCTCCGTCCTCGCCCTCCCACAAGATCGCAACTCGATCCGCGGCCTCCGCGTCGGCTGCGTGGCGATCGACGCAGTTGTATGCAAGGTTGATCCGGCCCCCGACGAACCAGCGCGGCCACTGGGGGCCGCGCGAATCATCGAGGATCTGTTGATAGGGCTCGAAGAAATCGATGCCTAGATCGGCGACAACCTCGTTCCAGTACCGGCCCACATCCTCGGTCGACCACCGAACGAGTTCGAAGTAGTCGTCTATGCCCACGCGTCGCATCAGACGCGTGACGTTCGCGTTGTCGATGTGTTCGGGGGTCGGTTCCCACACGAAATCAGCCATGTCGAACGAGGCTATCAAGCGCGAACGCGGCCCCCTTTCGGGGGCCGCGTTATCGACGTTTCGAAAGCGTTGCTAGTTCTTGACGACGACCTTTCCGGCCATGAGCCCGCCGTGGACTCCGCACCCATAGGTGAACGTTCCCGGAACCGGGAAGGTCAGGGTGAAGGGGGCCGTTGCGCCGGTGTCGCCGCCTTCGATGGGGCTCGACTCGGTGTCCTTCGGAGTCGACACCTTGCCGTTACCCGATCCGTAGGCGTCGCCGTTCGGGATCTGCAGTTCGATCTGCGCGAGGCCACCGCTGCAAGCCTGGGCGGGATCCTGATTGTCGGCGATCACTGCGTGCTGGGGTCCGTCGCTCGTAGCACTTCTGTCCGGGTCGCAGTAGGTCAGCGTGTTCGACCACTCATTGGCCCTCCTCAAGTTGAAGACGGTGGAATGCTCCTCTGAGGTCAGTTGACCGAAGTGCCACCGCACCTTGTCACCCTTGTGGATAGTGAGCTTGCTTGGGAACTGCGCGTAGAGCGAGAAATCGTTGGTATCGAATCCATTGAAGACGTCCCACACCTTGTGACTTCCGACCTTGTGGGACGTTTGCCTAGAAGAAAGCCGATTGTTGAGAGCTTTCGCGTCGTCCATGTCGTTGGCGATCTCGGAGTTCTTCGCGCTGTGATCTCGGACTGACTGCTGGCGGCCTGACCACCGGGGACCACGTTGACCTTCATCCGCATGTGGTGGTGCAACAGGCAGATGACGTAGAAGAAATCGCCAGGATTGGCGTTGACCGTCACCGCGAAGTCCAGAGATTCACCCTCGCCGAGGGGAAGACCGGAGTTAAGGGGAGCCGACCCGTCGTACCCGCATGGTCCTTGGTCCGGAGTCCCACACGTGAACTGAGAAGGCAAAACGACCGCCGTATTGAAATCGAGCTGCGTGGGAGTGGTCCCCTCGTCGGGATCCGCGACGATCGTGCTGAAAGGCTGAGTCGGGTTCGAGGCGTTGGCGTCGATCCACTCGCTGGCGTTGGTGTTTGCCGGCAAGAAAGTTGCCGTGTGAAAGCCGTCGCTGGTGATGTGGATCACATCGCCCTTGTGGACCGTAAGGGTGTGGGGAAAGAACTTCATCTCATCGGCGAGGGTGCAGCCTTGGAAGGTCTGCGGATCGCAGTGACTGCCAACGACGTACTGCTGGCCCTCCTGGATCTCGTAGGTCGTGCTCGCCGCGTGAGCCAAGGGCGCCGCCAGCATCGTCGACAGCAATGCAAGTACGCCGACGAGCGCGACGCGTTTGGACAGACTTCTCAAAGCTTCCTCCTTGTGAGGTCTCCCACCCGAGATCTCGGGCCGGAGCCAGTCCACCCGATTCGGCTGGGATTGTCTAGATAGCAATGCGAGTTTCTTGAAATGCAGACGCCAAGACCGTCACGGACCGGGCGTCGAGGTGCCACTTGGCGAAGGCGAGGGCGACGGCCCCGCACCGGCCATCGACACAACCTGCCCCCGGCCTTCGAAAACGCTGTTGACCGAGACGTACACGGTCCCGTCCTGTCCGACACCCACTCCGCCCGGTGCTGTGAGCTCCCCCGGCGCAAGCTCGGTGCGAGTTCCGTCGGGGGCCAGCCTGATGACTTCACCGGTTAGGTCCTTCGTGAAGTTCGCAGTCTTCACGAGCTCGGCCACGTAAAGGCTTCCGTCCGGCCCGAAGTCGATGCCCACCACCCGGTTGAACCCCGACGCGAAAACCGTCGGGCTGCTGCCGGGTGCCACTCGCCAGATGCGGGCACTGTTCCGAGGAGCTCCATCTCCGCGAAGCTCACCGACGTAGAAAGCTCCGTCGGGCCCGAGGGCCACGCAAGTCGGAACCGAATCGGATCTCTTCTTGGATCCGGCATCTCGCCGAGCTTTGAAGACTGCAAGCAGCGACACTCGGCCCCCGGAAGTGATGTGCAACAGATCGTTTGCGGCGGCATCGGCAACGACCCAACCGCCGGCCGGATCGATCGCAACGGCATAGGGATTGGAATCGATCTTTCCCTTGTCGGGATTGTGTTTGAACTCGTAGCGGTCTATCCGAGCGACCGTGCGGCGC